>NZ_JAGGLG010000008.1 GCF_017874315.1 Symbiobacterium terraclitae
AGACCAGGTAGATAGGCCGGGAGTGGAAGCGGCGTAAGTCGTGGAGCGGACCGGTACTAATCGGCCGAGGGCTTGATTTCGCAAGAGCCGATGCGAGTTCACTGTACAGTTTTGAGGGTGTGACCTCAGAGATTTCGGGTGGCTATGCCGGAGGGGATCACCCGTTCCCATTCCGAACACGGAAGTTAAGCCCTCCAGGGCCGAAGGTACTCCGCAAGGGGGAGAATAGGTCGCTGCCCGAGCTAGTTTCAGCGGTAAGCGACCCCCTGGCGACGCAGCGTCGCCAGGGGGAGCGCAGCCGGGTGACAGGTCCGGTAGGCCTGTACACAAGTCCCGGCTTCACGGGAGCCTGTTTCGCGTGTATACTGGGGATTGGGGTAACGGTAGCCCGCCTGACTCTGGATCAGGTAGTCTAGGTTCGAATCCTAGATCCCCAACCAATCCCGGCCCCATCGTCTAGAGGCCTAGGACGGCGCCCTCTCACGGCGCAAACAGGGGTTCGAATCCCCTTGGGGTCACCAAGGCGTCCGCAGGGGGTGCGCCAGCACCCCCGAGGATCGCCTACCGCAAGCAGGATATTGTCGGAGTGGCGGAATTGGCAGACGCGTACGTTTGAGGGGCGTATGGGCAACCGTGCGGGTTCAAGTCCCGCCTCCGACACCAAGAGCGCCTCGTGAAGGGGCACCAGCCCCTTCACGAGCGCACAATGCAGATGTGGCGGAATTGGCAGACGCGCACGGCTCAGGACCGTGTCGGGTAACCACTCCCGGTGGGAGTTCGAGTCTCCCCATCTGCACCACAGGCGCTGATGTAGCTCAGTAGGTAGAGCACGTCCTTGGTAAGGACGAGGTCACCGGTTCGATCCCGGTCATCAGCTCCAGGCGCGGCGGGCCCGGCTCGCCGCACAAGAGATGCGCCGGTAGCTCAGTGGATAGAGTACCTGACTACGAATCAGGTGGTCGTAGGTTCGAATCCTGCCCGGCGCGCCAGGGTTGCGCCCGTAGCTCAGCGGATAGAGCGCTTGCCTCCGGAGCAAGAGGTCGTAGGTTCGAGTCCTGCCGGGCGCGCCAGTTCCCTCAGGGGTGTAGCTCAATTGGTAGAGCAACGGTCTCCAAAACCGTAGGTTGCGGGTTCAAGTCCTGCCGCCCCTGCCAGACAGACATGCAGACCGTAGCTCAGTTGGCTAGAGCGCCAGATTGTGGCTCTGGAGGTCGCCGGTTCGACCCCGGTCGGTCTGCCCATACGGGGCTGTAGCTCAGATGGGAGAGCGCTTGAATGGCATTCAAGAGGTCAGGGGTTCGATTCCCCTCAGCTCCACCAGGTTCCTCGGGCTGTGGCGCAGCTTGGTAGCGCGCTTCCTTGGGGTGGAAGAGGTCGTGGGTTCAAATCCCGCCAGCCCGACCAATTCGGGGTGTGGCTCAGCTTGGTAGAGCGCACGGTTCGGGACCGTGAGGTCGCAGGTTCAAATCCTGTCACCCCGACCAAATCGAAGGCAGGCATGCTCTGCATGCCTGCCTTCGATTTGGGGGGCCCGACAGCCCTTTGCGGAGCAAAGGGCGAGAGGGCCGACCATTCAAGGGCCGTGAGGACGTGCTTCCGCAGTCTGGGACTACACTGGCCCGACAGCCCTTTGCGCAGCAAAGGGCGAGAGGGCCGACCAACAACACCTGAGCCATCCCGTGCATGCCTGCTTTCGTTTTGGGGGGCCCGACAGCCCTTTGCGCAGCAAAGGGCGAGAGAGCCGACCACATCCAGAACTGATGAGAGACGTGCAACGGCACGTCTTCTTGCATGTCCGCACGCCCCCATGCGGCGGGGGCGCGGGCGGTGTTCTTCGGCTATGCAGCGGCCGGATACGGCCATGACGATTTCCGAGCAGGAATCCGGCGCGCGGCCGAGCAATACTTTACACTGCAAAGTAACCCGGGGACCGGGTGGAGGTTTACGCGATGAGTACTGACCACGGCGTACTGGCACTGATGCGCCACCGCAACTACATGCTCTACTGGTTCGGCTTCCTCATCTCCAACGCCGGCGCGTGGATTCAGTCGGTGGCCCAGGGGTGGCTGGTCTACGAGATCTCGGACAGCGCCGCCTGGCTGGGTACCGTGGGCTTCGTGCGGGCGTTCCCGCTGATCCTCCTCTCGCTGATCGGGGGCACCGTGGCAGACCGCTTCCCGAAGCGCCGCATCCTCTACATCACCCAGTCGGTGCAGCTGCTGAGCGCGTTCATCCTCGGCACGCTGACGCTGCTCGGCCACATCCAGGTCTGGCACGTCGTGCTGCTCTCCGCCGTCTCGGCAGCGGCGCAGGCCTTCGACCAGCCCACCCGCCACGCGCTCGTGCCGCAGCTCGTGCCCAGGTCCATCCTGCACTCCGCCATCTCGTTCAACTCCATCGCCTTCAACGGCGCCGCGCTCTTCGGACCGTCGCTCACGGGCGTGCTGGTGCCGCTCATCGGCTTCGCCGGCTGCTTCTACGTCAACGCCGCCAGCTTCGTTGCCGTGTTCATCGCCCTGGCGCTGATGGACTTCCCGCCGCACCGGCCGGGCGAGCGGAAGCAGTCCATGCTCCAGGACCTGCGGGAAGGGCTCGCCTTCATCCGCCACAGCCCGATCATCCTGGCGCTGATCTCCATGGCGGCGGTGACCTCGTTCTTCGCCCGGCCGTACCAGCAGTTTATCACGGTCTTCGCCAAGGACGTGGTGCACGGGGACGTGGGCATCGCCGGACTGATGCAGGCGGCCCCCGCGCTGGGCACCGTCATCTTCATGCTGGCCATCGTGTCGGCGCCGGACATCCAGTGGAAGGGCAAGATGCTGCTGGGTTCGGGCGTGCTCTTCAGCCTGGCGCTCGTCGCCTTCAGCTGGTCGTCCAACCTGTACCTCTCGCTGGCCCTGCTGGTCATCGTCGGCGGGTGTGCCATGACCTGGCAGACCACGCTGAACACCCTGCTGCAGACCAACGTCGACGACCGCATGCGCGGCCGCGTCATGTCGGCCTACACCATGACGGCGCTGGCGATGATGCCGCTGGGCCAGGGGCCGCTGGGCGTGGCCGTGGACTACCTGGGCCCGTCGCTGGCGGTCACCCTCGGTGCCCTGATCTCGCTGGCCTGGCTCGTCTACATGGGGATCCTGCGGGTGCGGGAGATCCGCGCGCTGCCGTAGCCGCGATGACGAATGGTGCTTTGTGCCTGCAGGAAGGATGGCAGCCGTCAGGGAATATTCATTCTTGAATACCCCGCGAAGGAGGTTGCCGCTGGATGGCTGTCGTACCGTTCAGGAATGAGCCGCTGACCGATTTCTCCCGTCCCGAGAATCGCGATGCCTTCCGCCAGGCCCTGGAACTGGTGCAGAGCCGCTTCGGGCGCGAGTACCCGCTCGTGATCGGCGGGGAGCGGATCATGACCAAGGACCGCATCGTCTCCACCAACCCCGCCAAGCCCGATGAGGTCGTGGGTTACGTCGGCAAGGCTGACCGTGAGCTGGCCGACAAGGCCATGGCCGCGGCGCTCGCCGCCTTCGAGGAGTGGAGCCACGTCAACCCCAAGGCCCGGGCGCGGATCCTCCTGAAGGCCGCCGCCATCATGCGCCGCCGCAAGCACGAGTTCTCGGCGACCATGGTGGTGGAGATCGGCAAGAACTGGGCCGAGGCGGACGCCGACACGGCCGAGGCCATCGACTTCCTCGAGTACTACGCCCGGGAGATGTACCGGCTCTCCGAGCCGCACGAGCTCACCCGCATCCCCGGCGAGGACAACGAGCTCTACTACATCCCGCTGGGCGTGGGCCTGATCATCCCGCCGTGGAACTTCCCGTGCGCGATCATGGTCGGCATGACCTCGGCGGCGATCGTGACGGGCAACACCGTCATCCTGAAGCCGGCGTCCATCACACCCGTCATCGCCGGGCTGTTCGTCGAGGTGATGGAGGAGGCCGGCCTGCCGCCCGGCGTGCTCAACTTCCTGCCCGGCCCCGGCGGCTCGGTGGGCGACTACCTCGTCGCGCACCCGAAGACCCGCTTCATCTCCTTCACCGGCTCCAAGGAGGTCGGCCTCCGGATCAACGAGGTGGCCGCCAGGACGGCCCCCGGCCAGGTCTGGATCAAGCGGGTCATCGCCGAGATGGGCGGCAAGGACGCCATCGTCGTCGACAAGGACTGCGACCTGGATGAGGCCGCGGCCGGCATCGTCACTTCGGCCTTCGGCTTCCAGGGCCAGAAGTGCTCGGCCTGCTCCCGGGCGATCATCCACGAGGACGTCTACGAGCCGATGATCGACCTGATCGTCGAGAAGACCAAGGCCCTGCTGCAGGGCGATCCGCGCAACCCGGACGTCCACCAGGGACCCGTGGCTGACAAGAACGCCTACGAGTCGATCCTGCGCTACATCGAGATCGGCAGGGGCGAGGGCCGGCTGCTGCTGGGCGGCGGCCCATCGGCGCTGGCGAAGGAGACGGGCGGCTACTTCATCGAGCCGACGGTCATCGCCGACGTGGACACCAAGGCCCGCATCGCCCAGGAGGAGATCTTCGGGCCGGTCCTGGCCGTCATCAAGGCCAAGGACTTCAAGGACGCCATCCGCATCGCCAACGACACCGAGTTCGGCCTCACCGGCTCGGTCTACTCCCGCAACCGGGCCAACCTGGAGTATGCCCGCCGCCACTTCTTCGTGGGCAACCTCTACCTGAACCGGAAGTCCACCGGTGCCCTGGTCGGCGTCCACCCGTTCGGGGGGTTCAACATGAGCGGCACCGATTCCAAGGCCGGCGGCCCGGACTACCTGCTGCTCTTCACCCAGCCGAAGGCGGTCAGCGAGAAGCTGTAGCGCTCTGGCGGCGGCCGGGCGATCGAGTTGGCTGTACCGGTAGGAACTTGGGGAGGCGACGTCCGCCTCCCCTTTCCAATGGCTGCCTTCTTGGGTATCCTTTTTAGACGACTAGCGTGTCGCCAGGAGGGGTCCCGTTGCAGATTCGCTGGACGAAGCTCCCGTTCACCGCCCACAACGAGGCCGAGTACCGGAAGGGGCTGAACGACTGGCTGGGACACGTCTTCTACGACCTGCTGCCGGAGCACGGCTTCGAGGTGCGGGAGGAGCAGATCTACACCGCCTTCCGGATCGCCCGCGCGCTGACCGAGGGCGCCACGCTGCTGGCCGAGGCCGGCCCCGGCACCGGCAAGACTTTCGCCTACCTGCTGCCGGCGGTCTGCCACGCCCGGATGCGGGGCGCCCCGGTGGTGGTGGCCAGCGCGTCCGGCGTGCTGAAGGCGCAGCTGACGGGCCCGGACGGCGACATCCACACGCTCTCCCGCCTGCTGGGCCTCGACATCGACGTGCGGGTGGCCGGCGACCCCGCCGACTACGTCTGCGAGCTGAAGGTGGAGACGGCCGACCTCTCCGTCGACCGCGAGCCCGAGGGCTGGCACGAACTGGTCGACTGGGCCCGGCGCACGGCCACCGGCGCACGCTCGGAGGTGCCCGGGGTCGACGACGAGCTCTGGGAGCTGGTGGGCTGGGACCCGTCGCTCAGCTGCGACACCTGCCCGCGCCGCGGCCACTGCCTGATGATGGCCGCGCGGCGCCACCACCGGGAGGCGGCGGACCTGGTGGTCTGCGACCACCGGCTCTTCGCCCAGGACCTGCTCACCCGGAACGACCTGCTGGAGGGCGGTCTGGTGCCGGTCCTGCCCGCCTACTCCGCCGTGATCTTCGACGAGGGCCACTACCTGCCCGAGACGTGGCAGCGGCTCCAGGGCTGGTCGCTCAGCGCCGACCGGCTCCGCCGGACGCTCGGGCGGCTGGAGGCCTGGCAGGCCCGGGAGCAGATGGCCTGGCGGCTGGAGGCCGCGCTGCGCGCCGCGGAGAACTTCATGCGCGGCATGGACGCCCACACCCGCCCCGGCGAGGGCAAGCGCGACGTGGACCGCTCGGACCTGCTCCTCAAGGCCGCGGCCCGGCTGGACAGGGCCCTGGACGACCTGCAGACCGAGCTGGTCACCGAGGAGGCCATGAGCGAGGGGCAGACGGCCGAGACCGAGCTCAACGCCTACCAGGCGCGCATCGACGAGATCCGGGCCGCGCTGCGGCTCTTCCGCCAGCCGGCGTCTGTGGTTTGGCGGGAGGGCGACGAGCTCTGGGTGGTCCCCCAGCGGCCGAAGCCGCTCTTCGGCGGCCAGCACCTGAAGCCGGGCACGCCCGTCGTCTTCTCCTCGGCCACCCTGGAGCCGGCCTACCAGGCCCGGGTGCTGGGGCTCACCAAGTTCGACCAGATGCAGGTGGGCGTGCCCTTCGACCTGGGCCGGCAGGCGCTGGTCTACCTGCCGGCGGGTGGTGCAGGCGCCGGGGAAGGTACCGCCGGGGAGGAGGCACTGATCGACGAGGCGGTGCGGGTGCTGCACGCCACCGACGGCCGGGCGCTGATCCTGCTGCGGTCCCTGGCCGAGGTCGGCCGCTGGCGGCGGGCGCTGACCGCCCGGAACCTGCCCTGGCCGGTGCTCTACGAGGGTGAGGGCGACCGCGGGGCGCAGCTGGTGCGCTTCCGGACGGAGGTGCACTCGGTGCTGGTCGGGGCCAGCTTCTGGGAAGGGGTGGACGTGCCCGGGGAGTCGCTCTCCTGCGTCATCATCCCCCACCTGCCCTTCCCGGAGCACGACCCGCTCATCCGGGAGCGGCGGGCCCAGGCGCAGGCGGCCGGCGATGACCCCTTCCGGGCCGTGGACCTGCCCGAGATGCTGATCAAGCTGAAGCAGGGCGTCGGCCGGCTGATCCGCACCGCCGCGGACCGGGGCGTCATCGCCCTGCTGGACCGCTCCCACGCGGGCACCGACTGGGAGGAGGCCGTCGAGGCGGCCTGCCCCGAGGACGCCAGGCGCGTCTCGGACCTGGCGGCGGTGAGGGCGTTCCTCGCCGGCGGGGAGGCGTGAGCGCCCAGGGCTCACATCAGGCGGAACAGCGACGCCATCTCCTTCATCCGCCGGTCGCCGACCTGGTGACCCCAGTTCCAGAGCACCAGGTCCACCACCCGGATGCGCTCGCCCACCTCCTCGGCCGTCCGCCGGACGAGGTCGTCGGGCGTGGTCTCCAGGAAGGCCGCCAGGCGGGGCACGGGGCCGGTCTGCACGACCACGTCCCAGCCCAGGTTGCGGGCGAGGTGGTACCGGCTGGTGGGGCCGACCCAGGGCAGGGTCTGGAGCCACGCCAGCGCCTCCGGCACGGGGCGCGCCGCCAGGCGGGCCATCTGCCCCGGCTGCTCCGCCAGCGAGTCGGCCATGGCGAGGATCGCGCCGATCTTGCGGGGGTGCTTGAGGACCGACAGCGCCTCGATCTGCGCATCCCGGGCAGCGGTAGCCACCGCCGCGGGATCCCAGTTGCGGAAGGCCGCGCTGAGTCCCGGCCAGAGCCGGTCGGTCACGTGGGCGGTCATGCCGCACGAGACCACCACCCAGGCATACTCGGCGAGCAGGTCCCGGTCGGTGCGGTTCTCCGGTCGCTCCCGGCGCCACTGGTCCAGCAGGCCGTCGGGGTCCGGTTCGGTCGCCCGGAGGTGGTCCAGGGCGTGTTCGTACAGGGCGCGGTGGTTCATCGGGATACCTCCTCGTGTGCGTCGGGAGTCAGGCGCTGCCTTCAGCGGTGCGCAGTGGTGCAGGAGGTCGCGGATTTTACACGAATCCATCTTGCGGGGGAAGGTCAAAGGGGGAGCTTTGGATGGAGAAACAGACGATGCGGATCGCAATCCTGGGCCTGGGCACCGTGGGGAGCGGCGTGGTCCGCCTGCTCCGGGAGAGCAGGGAGATGCTCCACCTGAAGACGGGCCTCAACCTCGAGCTGGCCAAGGTGCTGGTGCGCGACGCGCGGCGGCCGCGCCCCGGGTTCGAGGATCTCCCGCTCACGGACGACGTGGACGAGATCCTCGGCGATCCCTCGATACGCATCGTGGTCGAGCTGATGGGCGGCATCGAGCCGGCCCGCACCTACATGGTCGAGGCGCTGAAGCGGGGCAAGACCGTCGTCACCGCGAACAAGGACGTGATGGCGGATTACGACAAGGACCTGTACGACGCCGGCGAGATCGGCGATGCGGAGCTTTACTTCGAGGCGTCCGTGGGCGGCGGCATCCCCATCATCCGGCCGCTGAAGGAGTCGCTGGCGGCCAACCGGATGGAGCTGGTGATGGGCATCGTCAACGGGACCACCAACTACATCCTGACCCAGATGAGCCAGTACGGCAAGAGCTACGAGGAGGCCCTGCGGGAGGCGCAGGAACTGGGGTACGCCGAGCCCGACCCCACCAACGACGTGCAGGGGTACGACGCCGCCCGCAAGCTGGCGATCCTCTCCTCCATCTGCTTCCTCTCCCGCGTCAAGCCGGGGATGGTCTACACCGAGGGCATCACCCGCATCACGCCCCGGGACATCGAGTACGGGCGCCGCTTCGGCTGGGTCGTGAAGCTCCTGGCGATCGGCAAGGAGGTGGACGGGAAGATCGAGGCGCGGGTCCACCCCGCCTTCATCCCCGAGGGGCACCCGCTGGCCAATGTCTCCGGCTCGCTGAACGCGGTGTTCACCGTCGGCGACCCCGTGGGCGAGTCGATGTTCTTCGGCCGCGGCGCGGGCGCCGGCCCCACGGCCTCGGCGGTGGTCTCCGACCTGATCGCCGCCGCGCTCTCCAAGCGCACCCCGGGCCGCCGGGCCGGCGACGCCAGCACGGTCTTTTTCGAGAAGCCGGTGCTGCCGATCTCCGAGACGCGCAGCCGCTACTACCTGCGCCTGCACGCCACCGACGCCCCGGGCAGCCTCGCCCGCATCGCCGAGCGGTTCGGCTTGCACGAGGTCTCCCTCGCCCAGGTGGTGCAGGGCTCCGGCGGGCCCGACCGGCCCAACGGGCGCGGCTCCGCCGAGCTGGTCCTGGTCACCCACACGGTGCAGGACGCCAACATGCAGGCCGTCGTCCGCGACCTGAAGGAGATGGCCGACACCGTGATCAGCGTCGACAACGTCATCCGGGTGGAGGGGTAGCCCGTGGCGGCGGCGCTGATACACGGGCTGCTGCTCGCCTTCGGCCTGATCCTCCCGCTGGGCGCACAGAACACGTTCATCCTCAGTCAGGGCGCGCTGCACCGGCGCTGGGCGGGGGCCCTGCCGGCGGTGCTCACCGCCGCGGTCAGCGACACGCTGCTGATCGCACTGGCGGTCTCCGGGCTCTCGCTGGTGCTGCTCACCGTTCCCTGGCTCCAGTCCGCGCTCCAGTGGGCCGGGGTGCTCTTCCTCGCCTACATGGGCTGGTCCACGTGGCGCTCCGCCGCCAGCCTCGCCGCCGTCACCGGCGCCGCGCCCGGCGCGGTCGCCGCAGCGGGTTCCGCCGACGAGGCCTGGCCCGCCCGGCGGCAGGTCGCCTTCGCCGCGTCGGTCTCGCTCCTCAACCCCCATGCGATCCTCGACACGGTGGCCGTGATCGGCACCAGCGCGCTGCAGTACGACGGCGGCGCCCGCCTGGCCTTTGCGCTGGCCTGCATCGGGGTCTCGTGGGTCTGGTTCTTCGGACTCGCCACCGCCGGCCACCTGATGGGCGTCCTCGCGGCAGGCGCCAACCTGCAGCGGGGGCTGGTCCGGATCTCCGCGCTCATCATGTGGGGGGTGGCCCTTCAGCTGCTCCGTTCGCTCCTGACCGCGTGAACTACGGGGGGCATGCTTCATGGAGACTGTTGCGCTGAGCCGCCGCCTCCGGCGCCGCCAGCGCCGCTGGCCGCGGGTGCTCCTGGGGATCGTGGTGCTCCTGGTGGCCCTTGGCCTCGTCCGGGCGTTCACCATCCAGCCGCTGCCCGACCGGGCGTACACCGCGCCCCGGCCGGTGGTCCTCGCCCACCAGGGCGCCTCGGGACACGCACCCTCCAACACGATGGAGGCGTTCCGGCTCGCCCTGGAGCAGGGGGCGGACATCCTGGAGCTGGACGTCCACATGACCAGGGACGGCGTGGTGGTCGTCAGCCACGACGAGACCATCGACCGCATGAGCGACGGCTCGGGGCTGATCAAGGAGATGACGCTGGCCGAGCTGCGCCAGTACGACTTCGGCTACGACTTCACGCCGGACGGCGGCTTCAGCTACCCGTACCGGGGAAAGGGCGTCACCATCCCGACCCTGGAGGAGGTCTTTCAGGCCTTCCCCGGCGTACCGGTGAACATCGAGATCAAGCAGGCGGACCCGCCCATGGAGCAGCAGGTGTGGGAGCTGGTCCAGAAGTACGGGGCGGAGGACCGGGTGCTGGTCGCCTCCTTCGACGGCACCGTGGCCCGGCGGTGGCGGGAGCTGGCGGGCACCCGGGTGGCCACGTCGGCGCCGGCCAGCCACATGTACCTGGTGACGGCGCTCCACCTGCCGTATCTCGACCGGCTCTACGCCCCGGTGTACGACGCGTTTCAGCTGCCGGTAGCGCAGAAGGCCGGACCGATCACCGTGCGGTTCGACACGCCCCGGTTCCTGGCCATGGCCGAGCGGCTGAACATCGCGGTGCACTACTGGACGGTGAACGACGAGGCGGAGATGAAGCGGCTCTATGCCCTGGGCGCCCACGGCATCATCACCGACTACCCCGACCGGGCGGTGAAGGTACTGCGGGAGCTGGGACTGCGGGACTAGCGCGGGCCACGGGAGGAGCCCGCCGCGACAGCACGGGAGCTCCCCCCGGCTGTTGGGCGCAGCGTTTCGAGGCAGCGTGAGCGGTCTGCGCGCAGAGGCGGCCCCCATTCGGGGGCCGCCCTTCTCGCTTTCGATCAGAACTGGATCTCATCCAGTGCGAACAGGTCGTTCTCCTTCATGATGTTGATCAGCTTCACCGGGTAGTTGGGGTCGGTGGCGTAGCCGCCCTTGCGGAGCCCCCAGGCGCCCAGGACCGGGTCGCTCATCACCGCCCGGAACACGTCGTACCACGAGGCGGTGAGCAGCAGGTCCTTGTGATCCTGCCAGCTCTCGGCGGGGCTGTAGTAAGCCCGGAACCGGGCGTCCACGGTGTAGCTCTGCCCGTTGTAGACCTCCCACGTGGTGGAGACGATCGACCCGGCGCTGCCGGTGCCCTTGATGCCGAACAGGTTGTTGGACATCTGGCCCGTGTACTTGTCCACCGGGATGTACTGGCCCCAGCCGGTCTCCAGGATCGCCTGCGCCACCTGCAGCGCCGCGGACATGCCGGTGTCCCGGTAGGACCTGACCGCCATCTCGGCGGCGAAGTCCTTGAAGCGGGACTTCTCCACGATGGGCCGCGGCCCGTAGGTGGGCTCCATGTAGGCGGTGACGTAGAACGGGGCGGTCGCGACGACCCATTGGCCGTTCAGCCAGGCGTTGGCGTAGATCTTCAGGCCGCCGCTGCGGGGCGGGGTCCACGCCACGTACTGACCGGGCTTCGCCTCGCTGATCAGGGTGATAACGCCGTCCTGCTCCGCGTAGAACTTGATGGTGTCGGCGGGGACGTTGGGCATGGCCATCAGCTGGACCTCGCCGGTGATCACCTGGCCGGGCCCGACGCCGTAGAGCCAGAGGCCGGGCTCCGTGTCGATCTCGAAGCGGATCGGTCCGACGGTGTGCACGACTCCCCGGTCGTCGGTGACCTCCACCGTCAGCGTGTGGCTGCCGTTGTCCGAGGGGCCGTAGGTCCACCAGTAGTTGTTCTCCGTGGCCAGCACCCGGCCGTCCAGGATGAAGCGCACGGACTGGATCGGGTAGTTGGCCGAGACGGAGAGGGTCCGCGCCCGTCCGGTGACCCGCTCGCCCTCCGAGACCGAGGAGAAGGCGGTGCGGTAGCCGGTGTTGACCAGCACCGGGACCGGGTCGGAGTGGTAGGCGTTGCCGTCGCGGTCGTAGGCCACCACCTGGAAGGCCTTGGCGCCGTTGGCGGTCGTCGGCGGGTACCAGGTGAAGCTCTCCCCCGGACCCAGGGTCGCCAGGTGGGTCACCGAGCCGGTGGCCGTGTCGATCATCTGGTAGACCACGTGGGTCGCCACGAAGTTGATGGTGTGGCCGATGGTGGCGGGGTCCGTGAAGGTGCCGCCCGGCGTCAGCCCGGTGAGCTGGATGCGGGTGTCGGGCCGGACCGTGACCGAGACCGGGGCGGAGTAGACCAGGGTGCCGTCGCTGCGGCGCACCGCCGCGATGATCTCCCGCGGTCCCGCCAGCGTCGGGTCGGGGGTGTAGGTGTAGGCGGCGCCGACGTCGGCCCCGGCTGCGATGACGCGTCCCTTCCGGGTGACCGGGTCCACCAGGTAGAAGAAGGCGTAGGTGCCGTCAAGCCCGACGGCCCGCAGGGCGGTGGGGCCGGTGATCACCTGGCCCTGGGTCACGCCCTCGAGCGTCACGGGCGAGGCCGGGATCCCGGGCCCGGGGGTGCCGGGCGTGCCAGGGTCGGGCGTGCCGGGCACCTCGGTGCCGGGCTCGGTGCTGAGGCGCACGGTGCGCGTCGCCTCGTCCCACTCGATCCCGAGGCCCATGGCCTCCGCCAGCGCCCGGACGGGGATGAACGTCCGGCCGGCGACGATGGTGGCGGGGACGTCCAGCAGCTGGGTGACCGCACATTCGGGGGCGACGCAGGCCAGGCGGTTGCCGATCTGCAGCCGGAGGTAGCGGTCGCCGTCGGTGACGACGACGGTGCGGTCCGTCTCGTTCCAGATGGGTTCGGTCCCCAGCGCCTCGGCGATCGGGCGCACCGGCGCCAGGGTACGGCCGTCCTGGATGAAGGCGCCGGGGTCCAGCGCGAGCGGCTGGCCGTTCAGGGTCACCTGCACCGGCGCCGCGGCCAGCGTGACGGGGGCGGGAACAAGGGAGGTGAGCACGGCCAGGCCGACGGCTGCGGCGAGCCAGTCTCGGGTGCGCATGGTTGGCATTCCTCCGCTCGGATAGATACACGAGTTCTGTCACCTTGGACGTGTTTTAGCCCCGCAATGTTTCACACCAGATTCCGGCATGCTGCTACCCATCAGGGAGGAGGAACCGCACAGGTGTCGTATCGTTGGTGGGTAGGGCAAGATAACGCGAAACCACAACAGAAGAGGTGCAGACATGCGGCGTTTTCGGTTCCCTGTACTTCTCACCCTCGCGCTCGTCCTGCTCCTGTCGGCCTGTGGCGGGAAGCAGGGCCCGGAGTGGGGGAATCTGCGCCTGACGCTGGAGGGCATCCAGCAGAGTGACACCCAGTGGTCGGCGCGCATGGTGCTGACAAATCCCACGGATAAAGTGCAAGTGATTCAGTATACCGGGCCCTACCGCTACACGATGATCGTCACGCAGAATGGCAAGGAGATCCTCACCCGGCCCTTTGACAAGCGCACCAAGGAGACGCCCGAGATCCTGAACCTGACCAAGGGCGTGTCTACGGAGTACGCGGTGGCCTGGACCTACCTCGACCAGGACGGCAACCGGGTCCCGCCGGGCACCTACGAGGTCTCCGTCCGGCTGGAGGCCATCACCGTCGTGCAGAAGACCGGCCAGTCCGAGCCCACCGTGATCGAGCCGAAGACCGTGGGCCCGGTGCGGGTGAAAGTCCAGTAACACGGCCCTGCCCTTCGAATCAGCAGGAGAGGGGGGAGAGGTGCAGGACCTCTCCCCCTCGGTCTGCGTTCCCCGGGCGCCAGCCCGGCGGCCAGGCCGTCCGCCCCCCGGCGGCGGGTGCCGCCGATCCTGAGATGCATGCGACTGGAGGGAAACATGACCCATGGCCACGGCAGCTGAACAGTACCGGTTGTGGAGTCAGGACCCCTACTTCGACGCGGCGACGCGCGCCGAACTGGCGGCGATCGCCGGCGATCCCGCCGCCATCGAGGACCGCTTCTACCAGATGCTCGCCTTCGGCACCGGCGGGCTGCGGGGTGTCATCGGCGCCGGGACCAGCCGAATGAACCGCTACATGGTGCGCCTGGCCACGCAGGCGCTGGCCGACTGCATCCGCCCCCTGGGCGAGGCGGCGATGGCCCGGGGCGTGGTCATCGCGCACGACTCCCGCCGCTTTTCCGCCGAGTTCGCCCGCGAGGCGGCGCTGACGCTGGCGGCGAACGGCGTCGTGGCCTGGCTGTGGGACGGGCTCCGCCCCACGCCGATGCTCTCCTTCGCCGTCCGGGAGCTCGGCGCGGTCGCCGGGATCGTCATCACCGCCAGCCACAACCCGCCCGAGTACAACGGCTACAAGGTCTACTGGGAGGACGGCGGCCAGGTCCCGCCCGACCGCGCCGGTGCGATCCAGGCGGCGATGCGGGCCATCGCCGACATCCGGACCATCCGGCCCCTGCCGGAGGACGAGGCCCGGGCCCGAGGGCTGCTCAGGCCGGTCCCGGCGGCGGTGGACGAGGCCTACACGCAGCGGCTGCTCTCGCTGGCCACTGCCGCGCCCGGGCAGCGGGCCGCCCTGCGCATCCTCTACAGCCCGCTGCACGGTGCCGGGCACCGTCCGGTGGTGACGGCGCTGGAGCGGGCCGGCTTCCCCGTCACCGTGGTCGCGGAGCAGGCCCAGCCCGACCCGGACTTCCCGACGGTGGCGAAGCCGAACCCGGAGGAGCCCGAGGTGTACGAGATCGCGCTGCGGTATGCCACAGGGCTGCCTGGTGCGGGTGCAGGGGCGGCGCCCGGGCCTGCCGCCGGGGCAGGCTCCTTCGACCTGATCATGGCCACCGATCCCGACGCCGACCGGCTCGGGGTGCTGGTCCGCGACCGGGACGGCCAGTACCGGATGCTCACCGGCAACCAGCTCGGCGCCATCCTCACCGAGCACATCCTGCGCTCCCGCAAGGCGGCAGGCACCCTGCCCGCCAACGGAGCCGTGATCAAGACCATCGCCACCTCCAACCTGGTGGCCCCGCTCTGCCGGGAGTACGGCGTGACCCTGCTGGAGACCCACACGGGCTTCAAGTTCATCGGCGACAAGATCAAGGAGTTCGAGGAGACCGGCGCCCACGAGTTCCTGTTCGGCTTTGAGGAGAGCTACGGCTACCTGGGCGCGACCTTCGTCCGGGACAAGGACGCCGTCATGGCGGCCCTGCTGGTGGCCGACGCCGCCGCCCACCACCGGGCGGAGGGCCGCACCCTGATCGACGCCCTGGAGGCCATCTGGCAGCGCTGCGGCTACTTCCAGGAGGGGCTGCACAACGTGACGCTGCCGGGCCGGGACGGCCAGGCGCGCATCGCGGCGCTGATGGCCGGGCTGCGGTCCAACCCGCCGGAGGCCTTCGCCGGGATCCCGGTGGCCTTCCGCGACGACTACGCCACCGGCACGGGGGTGGAGCCGGCCACCGGGCGCACCTACGCCCTCGCCCTGGGCCGGGCCGACGTGCTGCACTACCGCTTCGCCGACGGCGGGTTCGTGATGGTCCGGCCGTCGGGCACCGAGCCGAAGCTGAAGCTCTACGTCTCGGTGGTCGGGCCCGACGAGGCCTCGGCGGTGCAGCTGCGGGACCGGGTGATGGCGGACGCACTGGAGCGGATGGGGCTGCGCTGAGTCGATTCGTGCGGCGACCGGGGCCGCGTGGGGCCCCGGTCGCCCTGTGTTCTGTTCGTGGGGGCTGTTGGCGATGACGGGGGAGGGCACGTTGCCGCCTTGCGTTCCGTCCGTGTGGGCTGTTGAAGACGACGGTGGAGGGGGCACCCATCCCCCCTTGCGGTCTGTTCGTGGGGGCTGTTGGCGGCGACGGGGGAGGGGGCACCCATCCCCCTTGCGCTCTGTTCGTGGGGGCTGTTGGCGGCGACGGGGAAGAGCACGTTGCCGCCTTGCGTTCCGTTCGTGTGGGCTGTTGATGACGAAGGGGGAGGGGGCACCCGGCCCCCCTTGCGTTCTGTTCGTCGGGGCTGTTGGCGACGACGGGGAAGGGCACGTTGCCGCCTTGCGTTCCGTTCGTGGGGGCTGTTGAAGACGACGGTGGAGGGGGCACCCATCCCCCCTGCGCCCTGTTCGTCGGGGCTGTTGGCGGCGACGGGGAAGAGCACGTTGCCGCCTTGCGTTCTGTTCGTGAGGGCTGTTGAAGACGACGGTGGAGGGGGCACCCATCCCCCTTTCGTTCTGTTCGTGGGGGCTGTTGGCGACGACGGGGGAGGGTACCCTGTCGCCGCACGATCTGTTCGCGTTGGATGTTGGTGCGCGACGGATGGAGCCCCGGACGCCCTATGTTCTGACTGTGCGCGCACCGAGAGCTCGTGGACGAGGGCGGGCCGCTGGCCCATCCCCCACTGACCTGGGGGCGGGGGGAGCAGCCACAGAAGGGGGCGGTCCGTCGGGCAGCGGTCCACCAACACGCAGTGCGAACAGACACTACGCGGCGGGAAACGGGTGGCCCCGGCGGGCACGTCGTTTCAGCGCAGAAACGTTCGTAGAAGGATGTGTCGATCCAAGACTATTACAGCATGCAGGTGCGGGGGTGGTATGGAATACTGCCGTAGTGGTTAGAATTGGGATGAACAGGTCCTGAGAGGTTGGTGAGCAGATGCGTCTGATCAGGCTCAACGAGGCGGCCAGAATGCTGGGCGTGGACGGCGACACGCTGCGCCGGCGCGCCCGGAACCGGGACTACGTGGAGATCTACGGGCTCAGGTTCCGGGTCTACCGGATGGACCCCAGGCCCGACGCCGAGCGCCGGTTCGATGCCGACGAGATCCGCGCGGCGCTGGAGCAGCTGAAGCAGGCGTAGCCAGGTCCTCGGTGCGCCGCCCTGCGCGCACGGTGCGCAAACGTGGGGGGTCAACGTCCGGCGCGGCCCAGAATCGACCTGCGGGCGGTATGTCTTATGTCGCCGGCGGATACAATTTCGGTGTGTCCCCGAATTGCCCGCCTCGGTCGACAGGATGGATGACATACGCGTCGAAAGAGGCTTAGACAGTCAGGGCTTGTACTACCAGGAGGGACCACCGTTGAAGCTTGCCGATTTGCTGCTCGCCCTGGATTCCGCCCAGGTGCTGGCCGTCCCGGACGTGACCGTGACCGGGATCACCGCCGACTCCCGCCAGGTGTCGCCCGGCGACCTGTTTGTCTCGATTCCCGGTGCCCGCGTGGACGCGCACCGGTTCATCCCCGATGCCATCGAGCGCGGGGCGGTCGCCGTCGTGAGCCAGCGGCCCTTCGAGGTGCCGGCGGGCACCGGCGCGGCCGTCGTGCCTGACGCCCGGCGGGCTCTGAGCGCACTGGCGGACCGCTTCTACGGCTACCCCTCCTGCACGCTCAAGATGGTGGGCGTCACCGGCACCAACGGCAAGACCACCACGGCTTTCCTGCTGGAGGCGATCGCCCGGGAGGCCGGCAAGACCATGGGGGTCATCGGGACCGCCGGGATGATGCTGGGCCGGGAGGTCCTCGAGGGCAAGGCAGGCTACACCACCCCCGAGCCGCAGACCATCCACCGGCTCCTGGCGACCATGCTGGAGCGGGGCGCCTGGGGCGCGGTGATGGAGGTCTCCAGCCACGCCCTGGAGCAGCACCGGACCGACCACTGCCGGTTCGACGTCGCGGTCTTTACCAACCTCACCCACGAGCACCTCGACTACCACGGTGACATGGAGTCGTACTACGCCGCCAAGGCGCGCCTCTTCCACGAACTCCGGCCCGGCGCCACGGCGGTGATCAACATCGACGACCCCTACGGGCGGCGCCTGGCCGGTGAACTGCCCCGCGGGGTTCGGCTGTACACCTACGGCTTCGCCGCGGACGCCGAGGTCCGGGCGGAGGAGGTCCACCTGACGGCCGGCGGGGCGCGCTACCGCCTCGTCACGCCGGTCGGGGCGGTGGACGTCGAGGCGCCTTACCTGTTCGGCGCCTACAACGTCTCCAACGCGATGGCGGCCGTCGGCGCAGGGCTGGCGCTGGGCTTCGGGCTCAACACGGCGGCCCGGGCGCTGCGCACCGCCAAGGGCGCCCCCGGCCGGTTCGAGCGCATCGACGAGGGGCAGGACTTCACGGTCGTTGTCGACTACGCCCACACCCCCGACGGGTTCGAGAAGCTGCTGTCGGACGTGGCCCGGCTGAAGGAGCCGGGGACGCGGGTGATCATGGTCTTCGGCTCGGCCGGCCACCGGGACCGGTCCAAGCGGCCGGACATGGGCCGGATCGCCGGCGACTACTGCGATGTACTGGTACTTACCGAGGAGGACCCCCGCACGGAGGACGCGCTGGAAATCGCCCGGGAGATCGCTGCGGGCGTCACCCGCGACGACGTGGAGATCCACCTGATCGAGGACCGGGTGGAGGCGATCGAGCATGCGATCCGCATGGCGCAGCCCGGCGACATCGTGCTGATCACCGGCAAGGGGCACGAGACCGACCTGGAGGTGCAGCACCCCACCACCTGGCGGGGCGACGTCCCTGCAGCGGTGGCCGCCCTGCAGAGCCGGGCCCGGGAGGAAGCCCGGGGCGTGCGGGCGTAGTGCGCTGAGACTGGTGCTGGATGCAGGCCCAGCGCTGCGGACCTGGCGCTGGCCGGGCGCCGGATGCGGACTCGGCGCCGGGTGCGGGTGAACCGCAGCGCACTGACGGGAAGTACAGCAGAGGGGCATCGTACCCAGGTACGATGCCCCTTTTCACACCCTCGTACCTATTCAGTTGCTCTCCTTTCCGGTAGGATAGAACCGGGCTCACCGGAGGGAGGAGATTCTGCATGGGCCGTTACGCCGTGGGCCTGCTGCTGATCATCATGGGCGGGCTCTTTCTGATGCAGACGCTGGGCCTGGCCAGCGGTATCTCGTTCGGGTCGCTGGTGCTCGTTTTCGTGGGACTCGTCATCGCCGGCGATGGCCCCCGCCGTCGACGTTTCAGCCTGTTCAGCACGGGCCTTGGGCTCTGGCTGGCGGCGATCGGACTGTTCAACATGCTGTCCCGCGCCGGGATCACCACCACGACTGGCGGTGACATCCTCCGCGTGGGCTGGCCGCTGCTCCTGATCCTCCTCGGCCTGTCCATGCTGCTCGGCCGGGGGATGCGGGTCTACGTGACTGCCATCCGTCCGCGCAAGTCCACCCAGTTCTCCAGCTTCGTAGGCGACCTGAATCTCGGCACCGAACCCTGGGTCCTGGACAAGGATCTGCAGGTGCAGACCTTCGCCGGCGACCTGCGCCTCGACCTGACCACCGCCACCATCGCCCCCGGCGTGCACCGGATCGAGGTGACGCAGTTCGTGGGCGACACCCTGGTACGGGTGCCCGACACGGTTTCGGTCCGGGCGAGGGCCGAGGCTTTTGCGGGGGAGGTATCCATCTTCGGCGTGGAGCGATCCGACGTCGGCATGGTCTACCTGGAGCGGGAGGAGATCGTGCCAGGCGCGGATGCGGAACTGATCATCGATGCCCGCGTACGCTTCGGAGAGGTCACGATCGAGCGGGTGCCGATCTCTGACTTCCGGGTGTTCTGACATGGAGGAACGGCGGAATCTCGGGCTGCAGTGGCGGCTGGTGGCGGTCACCCTGGCCGCCGGCGTGTTGAGCAGCGGTCTGGCAGTCTTCGGCTTCTGGGCGGCCGACGAGTACGGACTGGGGCGGGAAGACGCCCTCCTGGTCGGTGCGATCGCAGGGCTCGCCGGTGGGCTGGTCGCCTCGGTCTGGAGCTTCTGGCTCGCCCGCCGCATCAAGTACCGTCTGTGGAAGGCGGGCGACCTGGCCCTGCGGATCCGGCGGGGGGACCTTTCCGCACGGCTGCCGGTGGGCGACGACGACGAGATCGGCGAGCTGGAGAGGCAGCTGAACCAGATGGCCGCCTACCTGGAGCAGGCGGTGGGCGACCTCTCCCGCATGGCGGAGCAGAACCGGCTGCTGGCCGAGGAGGCCGGCCGGGGCGCCGCCCTGGAGGAGCGCGCACGCCTGGCCCGGGACCTGCACGACACGGTGAACCAGCAGCTCTTCGTCCTCTCGCTCCGCGCCGCGGCGGTGCGCAAGCGGGTGAGTCGCGAGCTGTCCCGCGATGGCGCCGGGCAGACGGTGGGTGACGGGCCCAGACCGCCGGGCGACGGCGTCGTGCCCACGGCGGGTGACGGGCCCAGACCGCCGGGCGATGGCGTCGTGCCAACTGCGGGTAACGGGCCCAGACCGCCGGGCGATGGCGGCGTGCCAACTGCGGGTGACGAGCCCAGACCGCCGGGTGATGGCGTCGTGCCCACGGCAGGTGACGGGCCCAGTTCGCCGGGCGGTGGCGTCGCGCCCACGGCGGGTGACGGACCCAGACCAACGGGCGGTGGCGCCGGGCAGACGACGGGTAACGGGATCAGACCGACGAGCGACGGCACCGTGTCAACGGCGGGTGACGGACCCAGACCGACGGGTGACGGCACCGTGCCGGCGGCCGGTGACGGGGCCTCCCCGGCTGATGGGTCCGGGGCCGCAACTGCAGCCGGGTCTGGCGGTTCCGCACCGACTCCCGGTGGCGTCCTCCTGTCGTGGCTGGCGTCGCTACCCGACGAACTGGCCGCGCTGGAGGAGCTGGCGCGGGCGGCCCACAGCCAGACGCGGGAGCTGATCCTGCAGCTGCGGCCGACCACCCTGGAGCAGCAGGGGCTGGGACCGGCGCTGGCCGAGTACGTGCGGACCGCGGCGACCCGTGAGGGGTGGGAGGTCGAGACCGAGATCGACCCCGCACTGCGGCTGCGCGGCCCGGAGGGCGAGGCGCTCTTCCGCGTGGCCCAGGAGGCGCTGAACAACGCCGCGAAGCACGCCAGGGCGAGCCGCATCCGGGTCGCACTGCAGCGGGTGGACGGCGAGGTCCGGCTGCGCGTCGCCGACGACGGGGTTGGCTTCGACCGGAGCAGCGGCATCCGGCCCACCGCCGTGGGGCTCGTGGGCATGCGGGAGCGGATGGCGGCGCTGGGCGGGCGCATCCAGGTGCGCACCGCACCGGGCAAGGGGACGGAGATCACGGCCATCCTGCCGGCACCCCATCCCGCAGAACCGGGAGAGGCAGGGAGCCGGCGCGCCGAGCCCGCCGAGCAGCGCAGCGAGCCGGTTGGGGGCGCACGGTCGGAGGAGCGCGCAGAGCACGAAGCAGGGCATCCAGGAGGTGTCGCAGGATGATCCGCCTGTTGATCGTTGACGACCACAAGATGGTCCGTGAGGGGCTGAAGATCTACCTCTCCACCGAACCCGAGATCCATGTGGTGGGCGAGGCGGAGAACGGCGAGGAGGCGGCGCGCCTGGCCGCTGAGCTGCGGCCCGACGTGATCCTGATGGACCTGATCATGCCCGGGGTGGACGGCATCGAGGGGACGAAGCGCTGCCTGGCGGCCTGTCCCGAGACCCGGGTGATCGTGCTGACCTCCATGCCCGACGACGAGCTGGTCGTCCCCGCGATCCGGGCCGGCGCCCTGTCGTACATCCTGAAGGACATCTCGGCCGACGAACTGGCCGAGACCATCAAGAAAGCGGTCTCCGGCAAGCCGACCCTCCATCCCGTCGCCGCCCAGCGCATGATGCAGGAGCTCACCGCACCGCCGAAACCGCGGCCGGGGGTGGACGAGATCAGCCCCCGGGAGATGGAGGTCCTCCGGCTGATTGCCCAGGGGCTGTCCAACAAGGAGATCGGCGACCGGCTGTTCATCGGCGAGCGGACGGTGAAGACCCATGTCTCGCACCTGCTGGAAAAGCTTCAGCTCCAGGACCGGACACAGCTCGCCATCTACGCGCTGCAGAACAAGTTAGTATAGGCCCTGTCGTAGCTGCGGCAGGTTCGGGTCCCCCCGGGCGCTGAGCCCCGGGGGATCTTTTTTTGTGGGCGGGGGAAGAGGGGTACGCTGGCGATAGGCGGCGGAGAGGGCTTCCAGGTGGGCGACGAGTATCTCCTGGCCTTCGAGGCAGCGCAGCGGCAGTCGATCCGGGATCAGGCGCAGCATGCCGGCCAGTGACAGGTCGTCGCTGTGGACGGGAATGAGCAGGATGCCGCGCTGCCTGCAGATCGCCTGCTTGATGAGGTCGCGTCCCTGTTGGCGCCGCGCCGCCTCAGGGTCCGGGTAGAGCGGCGTGGGGCCGTAGTGCTGCGCTCCGTTGAACTCGAAGCCCACGAGAAACTGCCAGTACAGGCGGTCGATCTGCATCTCTTCGGATGTATACGGGTTGATGAGAAAGCCGGGTGTGGCGTTGTCTTCGAAGTCGGTGCTGTCGACGAGAATGTTGAGCCATTCTCGCATGAGGCCCTCGCCGAAGTAAGGAGCCTTCCGCAGGCGGTGCTCGACGGCCGCGATCTGCTGCTGCTGTGCCTCAACGTGGGGGTTGCGTACCGTGATCGAAAAAGCGCGCCGGGCACCCGGGCGGTCGATGATGATCCATCCAGAATCGTGGAGGTGTTGAAGCGACTTCCTGATGGTCGGGTGACTCCTTCCGGTGACCTCGCGCAACTGGCTGTACCCAGTGATGACCGCGGAGGACTGGTATCCCGGGAGCACCTGGAGAACGGCGTACAGCACCTTCTGTGATGCCAGGGTGGTGGTGCTTCTCAGCAGGTCTACGGGAATTGTGGCGAACAGCCCGGGGCGCTTCGGAATGGGGAGGCTCCGCAGCAATCCAAACTGCCTCAACAAGGAAAGACTGTAAACTGCACTGTGTCGACAGAGGCCGGCTAGTTCTGCAAGCTGTCGCTGGCTGGCAGGACCCAGCTGATAGGCCGCCCAGGCGATCTTCGCTTGGTCGGTCAGGCGGGGGTCGAGCAGGATCGACCGGGGGACATAAACCTGTCCTGGACGGATAGGGATCTCCATGTCAGATCACCGGAATACCTGTTCGCTCCACGGAAGGTAATTCCTGCCATGCACGGAAATCGATTGTGTCTATCCTGCCGTGTCGCGGGGTTGGCAGGGCCGACCGCCAACACCGCAAGCCACGGAGTCGGTCTGGACTCTCCCTGCCGGGGTGCGGATGGGGTTGGGTGCTCCGCTCGAGGTGGTCGTTGAACGGTGAAGTGAAACTCCATGAGCCATGTCGTGATCGAGGGTGGCTCATGGAGTTACAGTTGCGGCAGGGTGGAGGGCGGCGCCGGTGTCGACGAGCTGGTGCCGGGGCGGGTTGGAAGGGCGGCTGAACAGTTTGGTCCCCGCTGCCGGGGTTAGGGGGCTCCGCTCGATGTGGTAGTTAACGGTGAAGTGAAACTCCATGAGCCACGTCGTGGGCGAGGGTGGCTCATGGAGTTACAGTTGCGGCAGCGTGGAGGGCGGCGTCGGTGTCGACGAGCTGGTGGCAGGGCGGGTTGGAAGGGCGGCTGAACAGTTTGGTCCCCGCTGCCGGGGTTAGGGGCTCCGCTCGATGTGGTAGTTTAACGGTGAAGTGAAACTCCATGAGCCACGTCGTGGGCGAGGGTGGCTCATGGAGTTACAGTTGCGGCAGGGTGGAGGGCGGCGTCGGTGTCGACGAGCAGGTGTCGGGACCGGTTGGAAGGGCGAGACAACAGTTTGGTCCCCGCTACCGGGGTTAGGGGCTCCGCTCGATGTGGTCGTTTAACGGTGAAGTGAAACTCCATGAGCCACGTCGTTGGCGAGGGTGGCGCATGGAGTTCCAGTTGCGGCAGGGAGGAGGGCGGTGCCGGTGTCGACGAGCTGGTGGCAGGGCGGGTTGGAAGGGCGGCTGAACAGTTTGGTCCCCGCTGCCGGGGTTAGGGGCTCCGCTCGATGTGGTCGTCTAACGGTGAAGTGAAACTCCATGAGCCACGTCGTAGGCGAGGGTGGCTCATGGAGTTACAGTTGCGGCAGGGTGGAGAGCGGCGCCGGTGTCGACGAGCAGGTGTTGGGGCCGGTTGGAAGGGCGGGAGAACAGTTTGGCCCCCGCTGACGGGGTTGGGTGCTCCGCACGAGGTGGTCGTTGAACGGTGAAGTGAAACTCCATGAGCCACGTCGTTGGCGAGGATGCCGCATGGAGTTTCAGTTGCGAAAGAGTGGAGGACGGCTCGCATATCGTCTCGTGGCGCGGTGGAGCAGATGCGGGCGCACGCGAGGCGTGCTCGGTCAGCGAATCAGACAAGCAACAGCCCTGCGGCGTACGCCGCAGGGCTTACTCCACTGTTTACGCAACCCGGTCCCTCGCACGGCCCAGGAGGAACGGCTCGAGCCGGCGGTAGAAGGCGAGGCTGAGGCTGGTGGAGAGCAGCCCCTTGAACAGGTTGAAGGGCGTTGACAGCGTGAGCGCTCCGGCCCAGGCAGCGGCGCCCTTCATCCCCCACAGCGGGTAGATGAACAGGGCGTTGGCCGGGATGAGGATGGCGGTCATGATCACCGTGCCGATGGCGGCGGAGAGGAAGGTCCAGCCCCAGTGCCGCAGTCCGGCCCGCTCGAACATCTGCTGCGAGGCGCCGGCGCCGATCACGAGCGCCGCACCCGCCACGAAGTTGGCCAGGGCGCCGATCCAGCCCGAGGAACCCTTGCCCGAGAGGAAGAAGAGCCCCGCCTTGATGCCCTGAATCGCCACGCCCGCGCCCGGGCCCAGCGTGTAGGTGGCCACCACCGCCGGCACGTCGCCGGGGTCGTACTTGAGGAACTCCGCAAACGGGGGAATGTAGACCTCGCCGAAGAACATCAGCAGGAAGGCCATGGCGCCCAGCATCGCAATCATGACGAGACGGTGGAGTCGTTCGTTCCGCATCGAAATCCCACTCCTTCTTGATCTGCGCCTGGAGAGCCACAACCCGTCCCGTCCGGGAAAAGACAAACACCCCGGGCCTTCCGGGGTGCGGGTTGCGGGCACAGCAAGAAAGAGCCTCCCTGCGCGCAGGGCTGCCTCTCTCGCCTTCTCCCATCCGGACTGTACCGTCGGCCCCGGATTCTCACCGGAGTCTGCGCAGAACGCCACCAGGTGGTGGCGACGCGCTCGCGGCGCTCGTCTCCCCGCTCAGGGAGCATCACCGCCGGTCGGGAATTGGCGGCATCACCGCCTCACCCTGCCCTGAAGGCGCTTCTTTGCCTGCCATGATACCACGGTAACGAGCCCGATGCAATATGCGGGAGGACCATGAATGCATTGCTGTTGGACCGGAAATTCAAGTACGTTTGACTCATGGAAGATTGGCCGGGCGGCGCTCAGTAGGAGGGCCGCCCAAAGCACCGCGGGCGGATACACAACACGACAGGCAGGCTGCTCGAACACCCAGGGGGGATAGACAACACGACAGGCAGGCAGCCCTCAGCGCCAGGGGAGATGCACAACACGACAGGCAGGCTGCCCGCAGCGCCCGGGGGAGATGCACAACACGGCAGGCAGGCTGCCCGCAGCGCCCGGGGGAGATGCACAACACGGCAGGCGGGCTGACCGCTACTCCCGCCGTGCATGCCCAACTAGACAGGCGGAGGCGGCCGGTGGGGACCGCTGGATGACCGCCCGCCGGCATCCCCCGGGGATCTGAGGGGTCGCCACGGATGGCCGACCTCATGCCCCTGTGCTGCGGCGTGTCGCACCCCACGCCGTTCACCCGCAGAACAGTCAACTATACTAGTTATTAATATTGCCCACAATCCGTCCGGCAGGCTATACTGGTGCCACGGAGGTGAGCGGGCCGTGCAGATCATCAAGCGGCTCTGGCCCCTGTACCGCCCTGGTCTGCCGCTGGTCCTGTTCAGCTTGGTCCAGATCGGGCTGGTCTCCCTGCTCAACACCGCCCAGCCGCAGATCATCCGGTTCGTCACCGACCGCGTCCTCGAGGCCGGCCAGTGGCAGTGGCTGGTGCCCGGAGCTCTCGCCGTCATCGGCGTGGCGCTGGTGCAGGGCGCGATGCGGTTCGGCCAGCGCTACTCCATGGAGGCGGTCTCCACCCGCGTCGTGGCCACGATGCGGTCGCAGCTGTACAGCCATCTGCAGCGGCTCTCCTTCGCCTTCTACGACCGGGCCCAGACCGGTGAGCTCATGTCCCGGGTCACCGCGGACGTCGACGCCGTGCGGATGGCGGCGGGCATGGCCCTGGTCAACGGGCTGACCCACCTCGGCACCATCCTCTCCGTCGTGGTTGCCATGTTCCTCATGGACTGGCGGCTGGCCGTCGTCTCGCTGCTGTTTCTCCCCCTGCTGGTCCACGCCATCGCCCGGTTTCAGCGGGGCTCCCGCGAGGCGTGGGGCGAGGTCCAGGCGGACCTGGCCCACCTCTCGGCCACGCTCCAGGAGAACATCGCCGGCGTGCGGGTGGTGAAGGCCTTCGCCCGGGAGGAGGACGAGGCCGCCCGGTTCCAGGCGGCCAACAGCGCATTCCAGGCGGCAAACCTGCGGGCGATCCGGCTGAACGCCTTCTGGACCAACTACATGAACTTCCTCACCGCCGTCGGAGCGGTGGCCGTGCTCTGGTACGGCGGCCGCCGGGCGATGACCGGGGCGATCTCGATGGGTACGCTCGTCGCCTTCAACGCGTACGTCGCGCAGCTGACCGGCCCGGTGCGCATGCTGGGCATGGCCATCTCCCACTTCACCCGGGCGGCGGCGGGGCTGAAGCGGATCTACGCCCTGCTGGACACCCCGGTGGAGATCGCCGACCACCCCGGCGCCGCGGACCTGGGACCTGCCCGAGTCACCGGCCGCGTCACCTTCGAGGGTGTATCCTTCCACTACCCCGGCGGTGAGACGGTGCTCGAGGACATCAACCTCGACGTCGCCCCCGGCACGCGGGTGGCGGTGCTGGGCCTCACCGGCTCCGGCAAGTCGACGCTGCTCCACCTGATCCCCCGGTTTTACGAGCCCACGGCGGGGCGGGTCTGCATCGACGGCGTGGACGTGCGGGACGTCACCCTCGCCTCCCTGCGGCGGCAGATCGCCATCGTGCCGCAGGAGACCTTCCTCTTCTCCGCTACGCTGCGGGAGAACATCGCCTACGGCCGTCCCGACGCCACGCCCGAAGAAGTCGAAGCGGCGGCCCGGGCGGCGCAGATCCACGACTTCATCCAGTCCCTGCCCCAGGGCTACGAGACCGTGGTCGGCGAGCGGGGAGTGGGGCTCTCCGGCGGCCAGAAGCAGCGCATCGCCATCGCCCGGGCGCTGCTGACCGACGCGCCCATCCTCCTCCTGGACGAGTCGACCTCGGCGGTGGACGTGGCCACCGAGCGGCTGATCCAGCAGGCCCTGGACCGGCTGATGACCGGCCGGACCACCTTCATCATCGCCTCCCGCCTCTCCACGGTCATGAAGGCCGACCTGGTGCTGGTCTTGCAGGACGGCCGCATCGCCGCACGGGGCACCCACGACGAGCTCATCCGCCAGGACGGGCTCTACCGGCGCATCTACGACCTGCAGCTGAGGCCCGCCGAGGAGGTGGTCTAGGTGGCGATGCGCGGCGGTCCCGGCGCCTTCCGGCTGGACGACTACAACGTGAAGCTGAGCGAGGTGGACCCCCGGGTCTACCGGCTCCTGCGCGACCTCATCCGCCCCTACCTGGGCCGGCTCGGCCTGGGCGTGGCGATGATGGTCGTCACCGCGGTCACCGGCCTGGTGGGGCCCTACCTCACCCAGGTGGCCATCGACCGGTTCATCGCCGGCGGCGACCCCGCCGGGCTCGACCTCGTCGCCCTAGCCTTCCTGGCCACCGCCCTGCTCAACTGGTGGTCCAGCTACGGGCAGACCTACATCGTCTCCTTCGTGGGCCAGTCCATCATCTACGACCTGCGCGACCGGATGTTCCGCCACCTGCAGCGGCTCTCCTTCCGCTTCTTCGACTCCATGGCCACCGGCCGCATCATGTCCCGCCTGATCTCCGACGTGGACGCCGTCAACCAGCTGGTCTCCTCGGGCCTGGTGACGCTCTTTGCCGACTCGCTGGTCCTCATCACCATCATGGGCACGATGCTCTGGATGAACTGGCGGCTGGCCCTGGTCTCCTTCATCACCATCCCGACGCTGCTGCTGGTGCTGCGCGGCTTCCGGGGCTGGATGCGCGACGCCTTCATGACCATGCGCCGCCGTGCGGCCGACCTGAACGCCCACCTGGCGGAGGCCATCGCCGGGATCCGGGTCACGCAGGCCTACAGCCGGGAGGCCCGCAACCAGGCGGAGTTCGACGGGATCAACGAGCGGTTCCGCCAGGCGAACATGCGGGCCGTGCAGGTGTGGGCGACCCTGATGCCCGCCATCGAGGTGGTGTCGGCCTTCGGCGTGACGCTGGTGCTCTGGTACGGCGGCGTGCTGCTGCGGGGCGGGACGGCCGACGTCACCGTGGGCCAGGTGGCCGCCTTCATCCTCTACCTGAACCGCTTCTTCATGCCCATCCGGGACCTGTCGCAGGTCTTCAACGTCTTCCAGGCCGCGGTCGTCTCTGCGGAGCGGGTGGCCGAGCTGCTGAACCAGCAGCCGGAGATCGCGGACCGGCCCGACGCCCGTCCGCTGCCGCGGGTCAGGGGCGCCGTGGAGTTCCGGGACGTGGTCTTCGGCTACGAGCCGGGCCAGGCCGTGCTGCACGGCGTCAACCTGCGGGCGGAACCAGGCGAGACCGTAGCCCTGGTGGGGCCGACCGGCGCGGGGAAGTCGTCGATCATCAACCTGCTGGCCCGCTTCTATGAGCCCTGGGAGGGGCAGGTGCTGGTGGACGGGGTGGACCTCAGCGCCGTGACGCAGCGGTCCTGGCGGTCGCAGCTGGGCATCGTGCTGCAGGACACCTTCCTCTTCTCCGGTACGATCCGGGAGAACATCCGCTACGGCCGGCCGGACGCCACCGACGCCGAGGTGGAGGCCGCCGCCCGGGCGGTGGGGGCGCACGACTTCATCGTCCGGCTGGAGCAGGGGTACGAGACGGAGGTGCAGGAGCGGGGGGCCAAGCTCTCCGTGGGCCAGCGGCAGCTGATCGCCTTCGCCCGGGCGCTCTGCGCCGACCCGGCGGTGCTGATCCTGGACGAGGCCACGTCCAACATCGACACCTACACCGAGTCGGTGCTCCAGGAGGCCCTGCGCACGCTGCTGCACGGGCGGACGGCGTTCGTGATCGCCCACCGGCTCTCCACCATCCGGCAGGCGGACCGGATCTATTACATCGAAGACGGCCAGGTGGTGGAGGAGGGCCGGCACGAGGAGCTGCTGGCCCTGGGCGGCCGGTATGCGCAGCTCTACCGGGGGCAGTGGGCGGGGGAGGAGTAGGAGTAGGGCACCTCACGCGGAGTCGTGTGGTCGGTGCGGCTTGACAGGGGCTGGGTTCGGGGGAGGGCCTTGAAGCTGATCTTCGGAAGCGATGGGGGAGCCGTAGGGTTCGGCAGTGTCATGGAGCCCCGCCGCGCAGGCGGGGCTCTTTGCCGTGGTGGACGGGTATGCCCACACGCGTAAGAGAGGCGTCGGGGAGTGGTTCACGTGGCGAGACACCGGGGGCCGCGAGGATTGCCAAGTGATAGGAACATGAAAAGGGACCCGACGAGTACCGGGTCCCCTTTCCTCTGTCGATATGTTCGCCTTACCGAATGGCAGTCAACGCTGCGTACAGGCTGGAACTGAGTGACGTCTCCGACGGCAACGGGCGCAGTGTTCTCAAAGCCTCCTCGTCCCCCGTCCGGGTGTAGAGGGCATGCAGCCAAAGGGCGGCGTCGGCGGCGGTCTGTTCATCTTCCAGAGCTGCAGCCAACCTTTCCTGTGCTGCTGGCAGGTCACCGGACACTAAGTACGCCTTGCCCACGGCCAGGTTGAGGCGGCTCGTCCAGGTCAGCGCAGGGTAGGCATAAAATGTGCTCTTCTGCCGCTCGAGGGATGGTGCCCCCCGCTCTTCCACGGCTTGCCCGAGAGCGACTAGGTCGTTTGCAATGGTAACTGCTTCGCTGGTCTGCCCCTTCTCAAGAAAACCTGTCATCTTGGCAACCATCAGCTGGGCGACCCGTTCGTAGTGGTTGATCGACATCGGGCGCAGCTGCAGAGCTTGCTGGGCCGCGGCAAGGGCAGCTTCAGAGTCGCCTTGCTCCTCGAAGAGGTCAGAGACGAACCGCCAGAGCTCCTCGTTTCGCGGGTCGAGGTCGAGGGCGCGGCGGATATTCTCAGGGGTGGGGATCATGGTACGGAACTGGCTGTTGAGGGGATCGAGCTGAATCGCTCTGGTACCGGCCCTGAGGGCGGTGTCGTTGTCGCCAAGGAGGACGGCCGTTGCTGCTCTATCGTAGGCGCGCGCGGCCGTCAACAGGCTGCTCGAAAGCAGAAGCACCGCTGTGGACACGACGAGCAGGGCCGGGAAAACGACAGGCCGTTCCACCTTGAGAGGTCTGGGTTCGGGATCGGGCTGAGAGGCTCCGAGCAGCGCCCAGAGGAGCAGCCAGAGCATGTAGTACGACAGATCGATGTCGATGGCGGCATGTACGGCCAGCGTCAGGGCTACCGCCGCCATGGCCCAGCGGAGCGGATCCGCCTTCCGGTGGCGGAACGAGGTATACGTGGACAGGGCGACGGGAGCCAACATGAGGAGCAGACCTGGCACCCCGGCCTCGACGAGCATCAGGGCGTAATGGCTGTGCGGATCGCGGGCGACGTAGTGCACCGTCTGCACCTGCTGGTAGGTGCGCAGCCACGCCCCGCCGCCGTGGCCCCACGGGCGCCGGGCCGTAAGCTTCAGGGCATCCCGCAGGTATTCGAACCGCGCGTTTTGTGTCAGGTCAGAGGCGTCCAGTTGCGTGATGCGGCCGAACACCCTGGGAAGGGCACCGTCCAGCGTCCGTGCTGCAGCCAGTCCGCCGATGGCCAGGACGGCAACCAGAGCTGCAAGGGCAATCACCCTCGCCTGCCGCGGCAACCGCTCGACCACTTCCAGTCCCCAGGTGGCAAGGGCGCCGACCGCACCCGCAGCCGCAGCCCAGAGCAGCACAGCGGCCCAGTTGTCCGCCGGGGCGGCCTTGAGGATCGGGTAGAAAGCCACGCCGGCCGGGAGGGCAACCGCACTGATGAGATGGAGGAGCGAGGGGACCAGGTGCTCGCGCGATAACCCAACCCAGAGCAGAAGCACGGCTATGGGTGCGACGAGGATGCCGCCCCGGGAGAGGGTGAAGAGGAACGTGGCCGCGATGATCCCGGAGACGGCGGCCAGCGACAGCTTTTCGGCCCGCGGTCTGGACTGGATGAGCGCGGCGTTCTGAAGCACGATGGTTGCCACGAAGAAGGCGGCTGCGGTGTTCGGGTACTGGAACAGGGTGTAGATGCGGGACCGCTGAGGCTCGATGCCGAGCAGGTTGCCCAGGGCAGGGTACTCCATGAAGAAGCCAGAGTACTCCAGGAGACCGGCGATGGCCACCAGCAACGCCGAGGCGCTCAGGATCCGGACGATCCAGACACGGGTGACAGGGCTGCTCTCCTGCCGCAGCATGAGATGGACCAGGTAGGCACTGATCGTCATCAGCAGCAGGTCGATCGTGCCCCGGAGGTAGATGGACCAGAGCGCAACCAGGATGACCCAGCCGCTCAGCGCCAGCAGCGTACGATCAGCCCACCCGTCGAAGAGGGGGGTGGCGATGCGCTCCTTGCGCCTCCCGTATAGCCAAACGCCGAACGAGAGGGAGAGCACCGACGTCGCGGCGAGCGTGGGGATGGGGAAGAAGTAGCCGTGGAACAGCGGACCAGCCGCAATCGTGATCAGCACTAGGGCCAGGCCCAGCCGGCGGATCGTGAGACTGTTCGTCATGGCGTCCTCCAACGTGGGGCTAATTCGTTACCCAGATACATTTGACGCCATGACTTATGAGACCTGTTGCGAGAAGCAGAATGTCGCCCGTCGACTTCGTCCAGCGTCATCCGACAGGACTTGGTGTCCGCGCCGCACTTGCATTCGGTCGGTGATCTCAGTACATTGAGGATGGTCTAGTAGTCGCCTGGATTATTCAGCCATAGCAAGGGTGTTGACAGCGTGCGGAGACATGGGCGAGCGATGCTGATGATCCTGTTTGACCAGGTTGTCTCCGTCGGTGCCGTCTTCCTGGCGCTGCTCGTCAGGTATGCCTTCGAGGGACGGGCGGTGCCCGACGGGGTGGTGCAGGCGTACCTGTGGTCGCTGCCCTTTATCATCCCGGCCAGGGTGGCGGTTTTTTCAGCCTGCGGGCTGTACAGGCAGGTGTGGTCTCAGGCCAGCCTTCCCGAGTTGGGGCAGATCATGGCCGCCACGACGGGCGACGCCGTGCTGGCGGCCATCGTGATTTACGGCCTGGTCCAGCACTGGATCTACCCGGGACCGTTCATGCCCCGGAGCATCCTGATCATCGCGTGGATGCTGAACACGGCCTGTATTGGCGGTTCGCGGCTGGTTCTGCGCCTGCGGCGCGAGTGGCTGCTTACCCGCAAATCGGCTGCAGGCATGCAGCATCCTACCCTGGTCTTCGGTGCTGGCGACGCAGGTGCCTTGATCTGTCGCGAGATCAAGCGCCATGGCGAGTCCGGCTACCGGGTGGTCGGCTTCCTGGATGATGATCCTGCCAAGCAGGGCATGCGGGTGGCCGGTGTGCCGGTTCTGGGGTCGCGGAAGGACCTCGGGCGCATCGTGAAGCAGCACAAGATCACGCACCTGATTATCGCTATGCCGAGTGCCAAGGGAAGGGCGGTGCGGGAGATCTCCAGCCTCGCACTCGACCTGGGGGTTCACGTCAAGGTGTTACCCGGTCTGTACGAACTGGTGGAGGGCAGGGTCTCGGTCTCGCAGATCCGGGATGTGCAGATCGAGGATCTGCTGGGCCGCGAGGAGGTCTCAGTGGACCTCGAGGCCATCGCTGCCTACCTCTCCGGCGAGACCGTGCTGGTAACGGGCGCCGGTGGCTCCATCGGGTCGGAGCTGTGCCGGCAGATCGCCCAGTTTGGTCCGCGCAGACTTGTGTTGCTGGGCCATGGAGAGAACAGCATCTACGATATCCACCTGGAACTGCGGGAGAAGTACCCCGATTTGGACCTGGTTCCCGTCATCGCCGATGTCAAGGACAAGGCCCGCATCGATACAGTGTTCGACGAGTTCCGGCCTGGCGTCGTGTTCCACGCTGCGGCACACAAGCACGTGCCGCTGATGGAGATGAACCCGACCGAGGCCATCAAGAACAACGTGTTCGGCACGCTGAACGTTGCCCAGGCCGCCGACCGCGTGGGCGTGGGCCGCTTCGTCATGCTCTCCTCCGACAAGGCGGTGAACCCAACGAGCGTGATGGGCGCGACCAAGCGCGCCGCCGAACTGGTGATCCAGTGGCTGAACCGGCAGAGCAAGACGGTCTTCGTGGCTGTCCGCTTCGGCAACGTGCTCGGAAGCCGCGGCAGCGTGGTGCCGCTCTTCCAGCGGCAGATCGCTGCCGGCGGGCCGGTGACGGTGACAGACCCGCGAATGGTCCGCTACTTCATGACGATCCCCGAGGCGGTTCAGTTGGTTATCCAGGCTGGGGCCATGGGCACTGGCGGCGAGGTGTTCGTGCTTGACATGGGAGAGCCGGTGAAGATCGTCGACCTGGCGCGAGACCTGATCCGGCTCTCGGGGTACGAGCCCGATGTGGACATCCCGATCGTCTTCACCGGCGCGAGGCCGGGGGAGAAACTGTATGAGGAACTGTTGACCACGGAAGAAGGGACCCGGGCGACGAGTCACGAGCGCATTTTCATCGCACCGGATTCATCAAGTGACGTGTCAATCGACGGTCTGCTAGCGGACCTGTGGTGCGATGTAGACACGGGTTGTGTAGAGAATGACAGGCTGGTGAGCTTGGTAAACTCGTACAACCGGGAACGGCGGCATGCTCCCCTTCGAGGTTAGGGCCCGAGTCCTTCGTTCGTATTTTCGGTGGATTGGCAGACGCGTAGGTGACCGGCATGCCTCCGTACCGGTTCAGCTTTGCTCTCAGCTAAGGAGTGTGCACATGCAAGGCATCAGGATCAGTGATGTGGCCAGAGCTATTGGGTGTATGGATTCGGGACAAACACAGGAGTTTTCGGTCGTTTTGGACGGTGTGATGTTTCCCATTTTTGTCCGACGGCATCCTGGCAGTAAGTGGGTCGTGTTTGGTCAAGGAGCCGTTGATCGGAATCGATCCCAACTGCCAGTGTTCCAACGGAAAACCTGGGTGGAGGATATATGCGCATCTTGCGTGATCGTCTCTGACCCGACCCTGGCACTCGACCCCACAATGAGGCTTGGTTGGTTTCAAGGGGACGGTACGCGATTCTACCTTGCCGAGTTGGCCTCGGTCGTGGCCGAAGTGACTGGTTTTCCGATGAACGAACGTGCTGACGATCTGTGTTTTTACGGTTCGTCTGCCGGAGGGTTCACTTCCCTCTTCCTTGCTCGGTACTTCCCAGGTTCGTGCGTTATTGTAAACAATCCCCAGACCGACGTCCTTGAGTACCATGAAGGACCGGTTAACAAGCTCTTGCGGGTCTGTTATCCCGGATTGTCCCGAGAACAGGTTCGGGTTCGCTTCCAGGATCGGCTCAGTGTACGCCATCACTACTTACGAGATCAATGTGTCCATTACTTCCAAAACGTGGCGGATACCTTCCACTATGAGGTTCACTATCGCCCCTTTGTCCAGGGGTACCCGCAGGGGACGGTCAAACGAGGACCGTTGACGGGACCTGCCCCCAGGGGCTCCATGGTTTGCTACGAGTACAACGAACCAACTCAAGGGCACAATCCCCTGGATCGCAGATGCACTACGGTCCTAATCAACTCCATTCTGCAAGACCAACCGATTAGTTTGGACCTACTCCCGTTCGTCCACAGCGACTGAGCCCAGGTGCTTAACAATGCTAGGCCCCATCATGCAATCGCTGGTCATGCCGGGAGAGCCCACGGTTGAATGCCCGCCATTCGGTTCCGAGCATTCGGAGCACTATGTAGGTCGAAGGAGTCTACTTTGGAGGCGTTTGGCGAGCGTTTCATTCTTGACTAGGGGCCGATGAGGGCAACATGGGGTCGTGGAGTCCATCCGGATTGTGGGGCTGGGAGAAATCCGCTGTATGCTGCCCTAAACTTACTGCACGGGGAGGCCCTGCATTGCGCTTCTTTTCAATTTCAAAGGTTTTTGCCAGGAATGAGGGGTCACCGGCCTTCTCCGATATTCGACGCACGTTGCTGGAGTGGCCTCGTTGGCTTACCCTAGGCTGGTATGATTTTCGGACACAAAATAGCCGAACCATTCTGGGGCCCTTCTGGAACACGGTATCGACAGCATTATGGGTGTTAGGCCTAGTGCTCGTCTTCCGGCCGCACATGCTGGCTGCCGATTCAGCCTATCCAGTATATGTGGCTGGCGGGATAGTAGTCTGGAACCTGTTATCGTCTGCCCTTTCGGGTGGTTCCAAGGTGTTTGTGAGTAGAGCGGGAGTCATTAGAAACATCAACGCACCGATGATGAGTCACATCCTGCACTATGTCATGCTTCTGAACTGCAGGGCCATATTTCAGCTGCCGGTGGTCGCTGTAGCGTTCATGCTCCAGAATGAGCCCAACTTCGCAGTGGCATGGATGGCCGTGCCGGGATACGCGCTCGTGGTCTTGGCGGTCATACCCCTCACCTTGATCACTGCGATTACGGGGGCACGTTTCCGTGATCTGTCGAATCTAATTTCATCTACGATGCGTTTTCTGTTCTTCATGTCCCCTGTGTTCTGGCAGCCGAATGGGAGCAACTGGAGGACATCACTCGCCCTCGTTAACCCCCTAACCTATTTTCTTGAGGTCGTTCGGTCCCCTCTTCTCGGTGTATACCCGTCGGGCTTGTCCTGGCTCGTGGTCCTGTCAGTTGCAGCAGTGGCGTGGCTGGTTGGAATTGGAGCGCTCAATCGCTTTAGAAACGACATCGTATTCTGGCTCTAGATGGGTTGCTGTGCACTCTTATGAGGGGGTCTGGCTGTGATTTCACTGCGGAATGTGACACTGCAGTTTCCGGTCTACGCCAAGAAGCGCGGCGCGACCGGGCGACCAGGCCGGGCCAGCGTCGGTGGTGAGATCTCGCACTGTGGGACTGGAGGAACTCGAGTAATTGCTCTCGATGGCATTACAATTGATATCCCGTCTGGCGCTAGAGTGGCCGTGATAGGGCACAACGGCGCCGGCAAGAGCTCACTTCTTAGACTCATTGCCGGAATATACCAGCCCTCTTCGGGGGACTGCAGAGTCGACGGCAAGGTGTCAACGCTGTTCTCGACGTCGCTGGGCATGAACCAGGATGCTACTGGGTACGAGAACATCTACAGGGCTGGGCTGATGCTTGGCCTACGTCACGACGAGATAGTCCGTGTACTACCAGAGATCATAGAACTATGTGATTTAGGGAGCTTCATCGACATGCCCTTCCGTACGTACTCGTCAGGGATGCGAATGCGCCTCGGCTTTGCCATAGCCACCAGCATGGAGCCAGACATCCTGCTGATTGACGAGGTGTTCGGTGCGGGTGACCGAAGCTTTATGGAAAAGGCCAAAGAGCGATTCTCCAACATGATGTCCAAGGCTCGAACGGTGGTGATGGTCTCGCACTCGGAATCTCTGGCCAAGCGGTTCTGTGACAGGGGTCTGTGGCTTGAGAAAGGCAGGCTGCGGATGTACGGTGACCTTGATGAAGTATTGAACGCCTACAGGGAGCACATGAGGAGATAACAGCTGGTACGCGGAGACGTGAACGAGGAGGGGGCATTTTTGTGCTTGACGTGCGGTTAAAGTTCACTACGCTAGCCAGCAATGAGGCAGATCTGGCCAAGGAGTACTGGCGAGGGCCACATGTGCACCCTACGGATTTTAGGGAAGGCGTTCCGACGTTCTACTCCGAGATGATCGCACAGGTGATTTTCCAACTCCAAGCGACATCGATCTTCGAGTTTGGCTGTAACGCTGGTCGCAACCTGGTCACGATCAGACGACTTCATCAACTGAATGAGAAGCCGGTTCCTCGCCTGGCTGGGTGCGATATCAACCCACATGCTGTGGAGTACGGGCGGACCAAATGGGGACTCGATATCCAGGTTGGTGACGAGACGCTCCTAGAGGAAATTCCTCGGGACAGCTTTGATGTCAGTATTACGGTATCGGTACTCGACCATCTACCGGATTTCACAGGGACGCTCGGGGGACTTGTTCGTGTTACCAAGAAACACCTTGTTTTGCTTGAGCCTCACTCGACTGCAGGTAGCGGAAAGGTGGCAGAGATAAAGAGCAGCGTCAACACTGTGGGCGGTGACGGGTGGATACCGTCCACACCGTTCACGTATATTCACAACTATGACCGTGCATTCCTGCACCATCCGCTTAGGCAGCTAGTTGATATGTCACTTCCAACGCACCTAAACAAAGTAGGACCGCTGTATCGCCTCCGGGTGATGGAAAAGGTAGACCGCCCTGCTTGGCCCGACCGGGTCATAGAGATGCTGCTGGACCGGACTCCAGGGTCGATGGAGGTAGGACCTTACGGTTCTTGGATCCAGTGGTTACAAGCGTGCAGGGAACGCGCTTTGCCAATACGCCTCATCCTTGGCCCGGAAGACCTGATGAAACCCAGCGAGATAGAGGACTCTGACCTGATCCTCTCAACGGTCAGAATGGCTGAGATTTTGGAGATGAATGGCCTCTGCCATGATCGTGCCACCCTGGTATCAGACGGATACGTCTACTTGCTGGGTCCGAGAGGCCGTTCTGCTCCCCCTGGTTGGCAGGCTGCAGCCCATACCGAGCTTCTACTTAGCGCAAGGTGGCTTCGCATTGTCGATCGCGTTCTTCAGAGCTCTGTCATCCGGTTACTTCAGATGGAAAACGCGAAGCGAGGCCTGGAGCAAGCGAACGAACGGCTTAGGGGACCCAAAGCAAGAGAAGGTCAGCAAGGAGCGGCCAGGTTGCACGCACACTTTGATCAGGGGAACGCAGATCACAGGGATGTAGCGATTCCAGATCTAGTTCCGTCTCAGGTGACTGGAGAGCGTCGAGAGCTTGAAGCTCGTGTTGCAGAGGCTGAGGCTCGTGTTGCAGAGGCTGAGGCTCGTGTTGCAGAGGCTGAGGCTCGTGTTGCAGAGGCTGAGGCTTGTGCCGCAGAGGCTGAAGCGAATCGTCGTAAGGCTGAAGTGGAACTTGACCAGTACAAGACGTGGGCGCAACACACAATTGCTGACCTGCAGATCAAACACAGCGCTAGTCTCCGGACGGTAAGCCGGTTGCGCAATAGTGTCACCTACCGAGTCGGTCGTGCCATGGTTGAGGCAGCCTGCCCATCACGGAACACCTTGTTGCTTCCGGTCCGCCTGGTAAGGATTGCACTCCAGCACTACAGGGATACCCGCCGCAGGGCGTCGGCCCCCTCCGCCTCACCGACTAGTTCCAAGGCACAGAAGCACCTGGTCGTCGACTCGGATACGGGTGATGTGCGAAAGCGTGCGCAAGAGTTAGTCCGACAAGGGCGGCTGACAGACGCCTTTGAGTTGCTTGAGAGGTCGACGCGGCTTACCGAAAAACAGACGAGACAGTTCGACATGCTTCAGGACAAGTTAAGGCTACTGCGTGGTGAGGTGCAGTTCTCCGCAGGTCAACATCATCCCCCGTTGGAAGGCTACACGGGGCGACCGCGGACTGCGCTATACGTGCTTCACAACTCGTTGCCATATAATTCTGGAGGCTATGCAACGCGTGCCCATGGCATTCTCACAGGACTCACCGCCACCGAATGGGATGTCACTGCAGTCACCCGATTGGGGTACCCAAGTGATCGTGTCCATGCAGCTCTCCCGCCTGTCGGTAGAGTCATCGACGGCGCGAAATATACCTACCTGGATGACCCGGATCTCAACCTCAAGACACTATCGCTTACGGAGTATATCAGTCAGTTTAGCTCAAGACTCGAGGAAGTCGCACGCAGCGTTCGACCGGTCGTACTCCATGCGGCCTCGTTCTTCCACAACGGAATTGCAGCAAATCTTGTTGGGCAACGCCTGGGCATTCCCTCGATCTACGAGATCCGTGGCATGCACTACTTGACTCGGTCTTCTCATGATCCTGGGTGGAAGGACTCTGACGAAAGCCGCCTCTATCGCAAACTCGAGTTACAGGCTGCTCAGGACGCGGACTTGGTGCTCACCTTGACGGGGGCCTTGCGCGAGTTGATCGCGAATTGGGGGGTCCCTAGGGATAAGATCTATGTCTTTCCAAATGGTGTAGACACCCAGCGCTTTGCTCCCACGCCACCAGACCGTGAGCTTCAAGCGCGTCTGGGGTTGGAAGGCAAGGTTGTTATCGGTTATGTGGGGTCGTTCGTCTTCTATGAGGGACTTGACTACCTCCTAGAGGCCGCTGCTATCCTGAAAACCAGGCGTGATGACTTCAAGCTGCTCTTGGTCGGCGATGGTGAACATTTCGACCAGATCGCCGCCTTGGTGCGCCAACTCGGTCTGGAGGGACTCACGGTCCTGACAGGTCGAGTGCCGCACGAAGAAGTCGTACGGTACCATTCGCTTGTGGATATCGCCCCATTCCCGCGCAAGGGCCTACTAGTGTGCGAGACTGTGTCGCCAATCAAACCGTTGGAAGCAATGGCTATGGGGAAGGCGGTCGTTGCCTCCAGCGTAGCTGCGCTCTGCGAGATGGTGCACGACTCAACCACGGGGCTGGTTCATGAGAAGGACAAGGTAGAGCACTTGGCAGCGGTTCTTGAGCAGTTGATCCGAGACCCTGGGCTCAGGAAGGCTCTGGGGGTGCGGGCCAGAGATTGGGTGGTTCAGCATCGGGATTGGCGCGTCCTTACCAGGGAACTTGCCAGAACGTACGAACGACTCACCGAGGGCAGTATTGCACACCGGAGGTAGTGAGTTCACTCTCTATAATCCGGAACGTCCAGTGCCCTATCGCTCCAAGGGTCGTGCAAGTGGATCACCCGGTAGTTAGTCTTTCCCGAACTCTCCCATGAACCTGATTAGGCTACCATCATCAGGAAGAGTAGGCTCCCCTGCCTAACCCCTCACGTAGAGGAAAGGCAGGGGAGCGCTGCCTTCTGACTAGTGCTCTAGACCATCACCAATTGCTGACCACACCCGAGTATTTTGACCTGAAAGCCAGCTGCACACCAATTATCCAAAGAGACTACCCCGCGTGCATCAACGAGCAAAGGCCTGGACACCAACTCTCGCACCCAGTTCGGGTCCAGAGATGCATACACCGCATGATCAGTGAGAAGAAGCAGGGCTTCTGCGCCGCGGAGCATGTCCTCCAGAGGCAGATTGTAGCGGGCAATAAAGGGATCGTGGACTTTAACCTCGATTCCTTCTGACTCGAGCAACTGGGCGATTTCCAGGGAAGGGCTTTCGCGATCATCACCGACATCTGCCTTGTATGACGCCCCAAGGATAGCCACTCGCTGTACTGGTTGGTTGCCTTCCAGCTCATGCAGCAGCTTCACGACATGTAGCGGCATGCGCCGGTTGATTCGACGAGCAGTTTGAATCAGGTCCGTCAGCGTCGGGGCCGCTTCTACGACAAAATAGGGATCCACCGCAATGCAGTGGCCGCCCACCCCGGGCCCGGGACGCAGAAACTGGACTCTTGGGTGGCGGTTAGCAAGGCTCATTGCTTCCCAGGCGTTTACCTTCAGGTGCTCGCATACCAGAGCAAACTCGTTGGCCAGGGCTATGTTGACGTCGCGATAGGTGTTTTCCATCAACTTCACCAACTCGGCCGTCTTTGCATCGGTAATGCTAATACACCCACGTACGAAAGATCGGTACAAGGCGGCTGCGGCCTCTCCTGCGGCCGGCGTCAGTCCGCCGATAACGCGGTCATTCTGAACCAGTTCCGCGAGCAAATTCCCAGGTAGTACGCGTTCCGGAGCGTGCGCCACTAGCAGTTGGGAGGTGTCAACCCCTTCCTCCCGCAGTGTCCCTACGACGACCTCTTCAGTCGTGCCGGGCGGAACTGTGGACTCCAAAATAACAAGGTTTCCAGGTTGGACGAACGGGGCGATCGCCCTCGTCGCGCTGATTACGTATCCCAGATCAGCCTGGTACGATGCTTCGGGGCGGAAGATGCGTTCGCGAATGTTGTCGTTGCTGTGCTTGAAGGGTGTAGGGACGGCAATAATGAACGCATCAGCTCTACTCGGTTGATCGCAGACCGTCAGACTACCGTCACTGAACACCTTTTGTGCCAGTGCGGCGAGACCTTCCTCGTTAACGATATGAAGCTGACCCTCATGGAGGGAGTTAATGATCGCAGTGTTTACGTCCACACCTACTACGTGATGTCCCGCGTTAGCCAGGAGGCAAGCTGTTGGGAAGCCGATATACCCCATACCCATAATGCAGACTTTCATTGAGATTCCGATACCCCCTACGAGATAGTACATGTACCACAATCAAATGCATGGGTCAAGGAGCATCGCTCTTGCTACGGTGCCTGCCTCGAAAGCTGCTAGCACTTCGTCGCCAGCGGGGCCGAACTCTCAAAGACAGTTCCCGTAGAATCGGTGTACATGACGCACCACACAGCGCGTGTTGGTTCAGCTTGCGAACGGTGTACAACTTACCTCGGGATGAACGCTGACCGAATCAGTTACCTCGTAGCTTATTGTACAACTGAATAAGTTTGCTAGACTCAACTTGCCAGTTGTACTGCTGAACTACGTTTCGGGTATTGGCGGACTTTGTTCCCCAGGGTTCGGGCGTGAGAAGAGTGTTAATCGCCTGTGCAATCTGGCCCGGGTCATGGGGGTCAACCAGGATACCGACATCGAACTCTTCGACCACCCGCCGGATCTCCGGATAGTCGGCCGCCACAACGGGCAGGCCGGCAGCGAAGTACTCGAAGAGCTTGTTGGAGTCGGTGGAGTAGTGGTTGAAGCAGGTGTTCTGCAGTACCTGCACACCAATCCGCGCGGCACGGGTATACCCGAGTAGGTCCTTCAGGGGAACACGGCCGGTGAACCGCACACGGTCCGTCACCCCCAGCTCGACCGCCAGTTGCTGCACCTTGCCCATCAGGTTGCCGTCGCCGACGACGACGAAGCAGCCGCTCCGCCACATGGGGATGCTCTGCAGCACTTGCTCGATGCCGCGGCCTGCCTGCACCCCGCCCTGGTAGATGATGATGGGCTGGTCGGCGGGAATCCGCAGCTCGGTATGGAGATCGCGGGCCGGAACAGCGGCGAGGTTGAGATCGATCACGTTGCCCACCACCAATGGCCTGACCCCGTACTTGGCGGTCATGAACTCCGCGCGCGTCCGGGTGGTCGCGATCACCGCATCGGCAAACGGGATGGTCACCCTCTCGATCAGGTGCACGTACCACACGTCATGACCGACGCGACCGGTTGCAGCTTCGTGCGAGTCGTAGACCAGGGGCCTCCAGCGCAGGAGCTTCGCCAGCACGGCGGCCGGCATGGTGTTGAGGTCATGAGCGTGATAAAAGTCCGCCCGCAGGCGGACGGCGGTGAGGGCCATGCGCCAGAGGATCCCAGCGCGCCGCAGAAAACGCAGTACCCGCCGGAGGCTGCTCTCGCTGGCCGGCGGAAACTCAGTGCGCCCTTGTTGAAGTTCGCCTGGACGGCCTGCGCTGCGGCCCCGGACAACCGGCTTCAGCCCTGACCAGACCCGCTTCAGCGCGCGGAACACGATCCCCTGCCGTTCAATGCGGATGACCTCTAGACCGTCCACCCACTCGTGCTGCGGGAGGACCGTCGGCCCGGTCCCGGCCAGCGCGAGGATGGTGACATGATAACCGGCAGATGCCAGGGCCGTCCCCTCACGGTGGACCCTGGCATCATTCGTGAAGGGGTTGAGGAGAAACATCACAATCTTGGGTTTGATAAGCCATTCCTCCACGCGACCTGCGGACAGGCGTCGGTGAAGCGACAACGCCGTTCTCTTCGGTACCGAAGACTTACAATACGACTTTGAACGGTTGATTCCTGTTGGTCGGGCACAAGGTTATGGCCATTTGTCGGTTCTTCTGGGAAGAAGACCACTGCAACCGTTCCATGGTGCAGTAGAGGATTCGCCTTGAAAAGCGCCAACCTATATCATACACACATATTAGCGCCGCGATGGCTCCCAAGGCGCCTGGGGGTGGCCGATTATCTACATCTGGTGGATCAACCAATACGCGGTCACGCCCGACCTTCCCGGAGGTACACGCCACTACGACCTTGGCGTGGAACTGGGGCGCATGGGCCACCGCGTCTATATCTTCGCGTCCGATCTGAACCTGGCCCTTCGCCGCCGCACCAGGCTCCGCCCGGGGGAGTTGTACAGCGTTGAGCAACGGGATGGAGCGGCGTTCGTCTGGGTCGGGTCGGCCGAGTACCGGAGGAACGACTGGCGGCGGGCCTGGAACATGCTCTCGTTCGCCTGGAACCTCCTGCGCACGGCATCGTCGATGCGGCGTGAAGGCCCGCCGGACGTGATCATCGGCTCCTCGCCCCATCCCTTCGCTGCGCTCGCAGCTGCGTACCTGGCCCGAAAACTCGGCTCGCGGTTCGTGCTCGAGGTGCGGGACCTGTGGCCTCAGGCGCTGGTCGACATGGGAGGGCTCCGGGAGTCGCATCCAGGAGTGAAGCTCCTGCGCTTCATCGAGCGCCGACTCTACGCCCGGGCCGAGCGCATCGTCGTGCTGGCCGCCGGTGCGGAGCGCTATCTGACGGAACGGGGGGTGGATCCCGAGCGGATCGTGTACGTGCCCAACGGGGTGCACCTGGACAACTTCCGCGTCTCGCCTGATCGAAGGCAGAGCCGTGCTCGCTTCGGGTTCGACTGCTTTACGATCGTCTACGCAGGAGCCCACGGCCCCGCGAACGCACTGGAGACGATCGTCAAGGCGGCGCAGATGGTCTCGGACCTGCCAGTGAAGTTTGTACTGGTGGGTGACGGACCCGCCAAGGATTCCCTCGTCGAGTTGGCCCGGAGCCTTGCCGTCAGGAACGTACAGTTCCTGGATCCCGTTCCCAAGAGCGAGATGGCGGACCTGCTTTCGGCCGCAGACGCCGCGGTCATTACCCTCAGGAACGCCCAGGCGTTCTCGTACGCGGTAAGCCCGAACAAGCTCTTCGATTACATGGCAGCGGGCCGACCCATTCTGTGTGCCGTACCCGGAGAGGTCGCACAGCTTGTCCGGACCGCCGGGGCGGGGATACCTGTGGAGCCCGAGAACGAGGCTCAGCTGGCGGATGCCGTGCGCCAGTTGGTCGCCCTCCCGCAAACCGAGCGGGAGCAGATGGGGCACAGGGGCAGAGCGTACCTGGAAGCGCACTTTGACCGGAGGGCTCTGGCCGGGCGGCTGGCCGAGGCCCTGGCCTCCATCTGGACGTAAGCAGTGAAATCGAGGCTGGTGGTAAGGTGACTCAGCGGGTGGCCGAAAGGCCGCGCATCTATCTCTCGCCGCCTCATCTGACGGGATCGGAGGCGCAATATGTCCAGGAGGCATTCGCGACCAACTGGGTCGCGCCGCTGGGACCCCACGTAGAGGCGTTTGAGCGCGAGTTCGCCTCCACGGTGGGGAGTCCGTATGCCCTGGCGGTCAGCTCCGGCACTGCCGGACTTCACCTGGCGCTGATCGAGGCCGGCGTTGGCCCGGGCGACGAGGTGCTGGTCTCCACCCTGACCTTCGCAGCCAGCGTGAACCCGATCTGCTACCTCGGGGCGCGCCCGGTGTTCATTGACAGCGAGCGCACCTCCTGGAACATGGACCCAGCGCTGCTTGAAGAAGAGCTTGAAAGGCGCGCACGGGTCGGCCGCCTGCCCAAGGCGGTGGTCCTTGTCCATCTCTATGGGCAGAGCGCTGATATCGACCCGATCGCGGCTGCGTGTGCGCGCTACGAGGTGCCCCTGATCGAGGACGCCGCTGAGGCGCTCGGGGCCACCTACAAAGGGCGGGCCCCCGGCACCTTCGGTCTCGCCGGGGTCTACTCGTTCAACGGCAACAAGATCATTACCACCTCCGGCGGCGGGATGCTGGTCTCCGCTGACGAGGCCCTGGTGCAGCATGCCCGCAAGCTGGCCACCCAGGCGCGCGATCCGGCGCCGCACTACGAGCACTCCGAGATCGGCTACAACTACCGGATGAGCAACGTCCTGGCCGGCATCGGGCGAGCCCAGCTGCAGGTGCTGAACGATCGGGTGAGCGCCCGCCGGCGGAACTTCGACCTGTACCGACGGGCGCTGGGAGACCTGGCGGGGCTCTCGTTCCAGGAGGAGGCTCCCTGGGGTCTGCATACGCGCTGGCTGACCTGCGTGCTGATCGACCCCGAGGAGTTCGGAGCGGACCGCGAGGCCCTCCGGTTGGCGCTGCAGGCGGAGAACATCGAGTCACGTCCGGTGTGGAAGCCGATGCACCTGCAGCCGGTCTTCCGGGACTACCCCTGCGTCGGCGGCCAGGTTGCCGAGGACCTCTTCCGCCGAGGGCTCTGCCTGCCCTCGGGTTCGAGCCTCACCGAGGCCGACCTCGACCGGGTGGTGGATGTGGTCCGGCGCTGCGCGGGGAGATGAGCGATGAGACGAGTTGCCAAACGGATGCTGGATCTCCTCCTCGCCGTCCCGGGGTTCATCCTCCTCATGCCGGTGATGATCACCGTGGCCCTCGTGGTAGCCATCCATCTGGGCAGGCCCGTCATATTCGCCCAGGTTCGGCCAGGCTATCGGGGCAAGCCATTTCGCATGTACAAGTTCCGGACGATGCTGGATGCGCGGGATCCCAGCGGCGCCCTTCTCCCCGACGAGCACCGGCTCACGCCGCTCGGGCGGTTCCTGCGCAGCACGAGCCTCGACGAACTGCCCGAACTCTGGAACGTCATCCGGGGTGACATGAGCCTCGTCGGGCCCCGTCCGCTGCTGATGGAGTACCTGGACCTCTACACCCCGGAGCAGGCGCGCAGGCATGAGGTTCCCCCCGGCATCACGGGATGGGCGCAGGTGAACGGCCGCAATGCGCTCTCCTGGGAGGAGAAGTTCGCGCTGGACGTCTGGTACGTGGACAACTGGTCGCTCTGGCTGGACATCAAGATTTTGTGGAGAACGGTGGCTGCGGTGCTGCTCCGGCGCGGTGTGAGCGCGGAAGGGCACGTGACGATGCCGCCCTTTACCGGCACCAGAAAGCAGGAGAACGCATGAGCCCACAGATCGGACCGAGGTGAGATCGTTGCAGGATCTGGTGATTTTTGGCGCCGGGGGGCACGCGCGCGAGCTGCACCAACTGGTGGAGGACGTCAACCGCTGCGAGCCCACCTGGAACTTCCTGGGCTTCCTGGACGGGAACCCTGCGCTGCACGGAACCCACGTTCACGGCTTTCCCGTGCTTGGTGACCTGGGCTGGCTCCAGGGACGACCCGAGGTTGCACTGGTCATCGGCGTGGGCAACCCCGGGGCCCGCAAGCGCATCGCCGAGGAGGCGAGCGCAATGGGCCACCGGGACTTCGCCACGCTCATCCACCCCTCGGCTCAGGTGGGCACGCGCGTCTCGGTGGGAGCCGGGACGGTGATCTGCGCCGGCGTGGTGGTGACGACGGACGTGCAGATCGGGCGCTTCGTCATCCTCAACGTGGGCAGCACGGTCAGCCACGATTCGGTGCTTGAGGACTATGCCACGCTGGCCCCCGGGACGCACATCCCGGGCAGCGTGAGGGTCTGTGAGGGAGCGGACCTGGGTACGGCGATGACTGTCCTCCCCGGACGGACCATCGGACCGTGGGCCGTGGTCGGCGCCGGCGCGGTCGTGACCGAAGACGTGCCGGCCGCCGTGACCGTCGCCGGTGTTCCTGCGCGGATCCTCTCCGGGCGGAGCACACCGCGGCCGTAAACGGGGGTTGGGTTGCCAAGGGAATGTTGCGCCAGCTGGTGAGTTGGGGACGGGAATGAAAGGCGACTGGCGAAGCCGGACTCCGGCTTCACCAGTCGCTTTCCCTGTTGCTCATGCGACCCAAAGAAATCACCCGCCCGACCCAAAGAAATCACCCGCCGGCAGGAGCGTCAGCCCCCCTGTCAGACCCGTTACCCGCCATCCCCTCCTCCGGCCCACCGACCAGCGGCTCGTCCGGGCGCCGGTTCACCAGCATCCGCTGCACCCAGACCGAGGCGAACATCATCATCAGCCCCGTGACCACAAACACCGCCCGGGGGCCGAAGGCGTCGGCGACCCAGCCGCCCAGCGACGGACCCACGACAGACCCCAAGTTATTCGCACTCGTATTGATCCCATACGCCCGCCCCCGGAAACTCGGATGCACAACCTCCGCCAGCGCCGCGTTCACCGACGGCTGCACGGCGGCGGTGGCGATGCCGAAGACGAACCGCAGCAGCATCAGCCAGCCCACGGTCTGGACCAGCGACTGCGGCAGGAGCAGGATCCCGGCCGCCATCAGGCCCAGCGAGAGCAGCTTGGCGAAGCCCATGCGGTCGCCCAGGCGGGCCCAGCGGGGGGCGGTGAGCACCGTCGCGAGGGCAGGCAGGGCGAAGACGAAGCCCACGAGGAAGTCCGCCGCGTCCCCCTCGCCGAAGACTAGGTGCGTGAAGGCGGTGATCCACCCCTCCCGGACCAGGGTGGGGATGAAGTTCGAGAGGATCGGCTGCAGCGACTGCAGCGCGGCCTGGATCAGCAGGGCCGAGATCATGAGGGCCAGCAGCCCCCGGTTGGTGACGGCCAGCTTGATGTCCGAAACCACGCTGGTGCGCGCCTTGCTCGCACCGATGATCTTCTCCTTCACCAGGAACGCGGCCAGCAGGATGGCGACGAAGACCAGCACCGCGGCCACCCGCATCGTCCAGCGGATGCCCATCAGCTCCGCCAGCGTGCCGCCCAGCAGGGGCCCCAGGATGGTGCCGGTGGCCATGCCCGTCTGCAGGATCGCCAGGTAGCGGCCCACGCGGTCCTCGGGGGTGTTGGTGGCCACCAGGGCGACGGCGGAGGGGATGTAGCCCGAGAAGGCCCCGTTGAGCAGCCGCAGCCAGAAGAGCTGCACGTGGTTGGTCACCAGGCTCATCAGGAAATAGACGATGCTGATCGAGATGCCGGCGCGGACCAGCATCGGCTTGCGCCCGTACCGGTCCGCCAGGTTGCCCCAGATGGGGGCCATGATGGAGCTGGAGAGGAAGGTGACCGCGAAGATCACGCCGGACCAGGTGTAGAGGTTCTCCGCAACACCCAGCTCGGCGATGAACCGGGGCAGGAACGGCATCACCAGGGAGAAGCTGCAGGCCGTGAGGAAGTTGCCGACCCAGAGCACGTACAGGTTTTTCGCCGCCTGATCCATGTGGATTAGTTCGCCTCCCCGAATAGTGACTGGATTAGCCACCGGGAGACGAACTCCTGCCGTCGCCTGTCCATCATCTACGGTTCGCCCCCCGCATACGTTGCTCAGGAGGGGGGACGAGCATGAGCCGGAGGGAGTCGCTGCTGAAGGGGGCCGCAGCCCTGGCGCTGGCCGGGCTGATCATCAAGGTCGGCAACCTCCTGGTCCGGCTTCCCCTCACGCGCATGATCGGATCCGAGGGGCTGGGCATCTACCAGATGGCCCTGCCGGCGTACAACGCCGTGCTCCACCTCGCGGTGGGCGGCGTGCCGGTGGCCGTGCAGAACCTGGTGGCCGAGTACAGCGAGCGGGGCCGGCGGGACGTGGTCCGGGAGGTGCTGCGCCTCGCCCTCACCTACGGCCTGCTGGCCGGCGGGGCGGCCGCCTGCATCCTGCTCGTCGGCGCGCCGTTCCTGGCCCGGGCCCTGGGCGACCCCCGTTCGTACTGGCCGCTGGCGGCGCTGGCGCCGGCCGTCATCCTCAACGGCCTGGACTCGGTCTTCCGCCACTACCTGCAGGGGCAGAAGCAGATGACCCCCAGCGCGGTGGCTTCCGTCCTGGAGCAGGGGACCAAGATCGCCGTCACCATGGCCGCCGCCGCCCTCCTCATGCCGATGGGGCTCGAGTACGCCGCCGCCGGAGCGGCCCTGGGGATCACCGGCGGGGCGCTGGCATCGGTGCTCTTCATGCTCTGGCGGCTCAGCCGGGAGCGGGCGCTGGAGGAGGGGGCGGAGCGGTTCTCGACCACGCGGGCGAACCTGCGCCGGACCCCAGCGTCGGGCAGGCGCCCGACCGGCTGGCCGACGGAGCCTGCAGAACGCGCACTACCCCGGGGGCTGGGCTGGCGGATGCTGCGCCTCGCCTGGCCCGTCACCCTCGGGTCGGTGACGATGCCGCTGCTCAACGTCCTGGACGTCTCCATCGTCCAGCGGGGCTTTCTCCGGGCCGGCTACCCGCCCGCCGAGGCCACGGCGCTCTACGGCGCCTACGCCGGGATCGCCGTGCAGGTGGTCTGGTTCCCCTTCGTGCTCACCAACGCCGTCGCCAACGCCACGGTGCCCACGCTCACCGCCGCCCAGGCCCGGGGCGACCTGGAGGGCGTCCGGCAGCGGGTGCTGATCGGCCTGCGCACGGCCGGCCTCATCTGCCTGCCGGTGGCCATCGGCGCGATGGTGCTGGCGACGCCGATCGTGCTGCTCTTCGGCGAGCCGCTGGCGGCCGACCCGCTCCGCCACCTGGGTCCGGTGGCGCTGCTCGGGCCGCTGACCTGGATGACCGTCGCCCAGCTGCAGGCGCTGGGCGAGACCGGAGCCCCGATGCGGAACCTCACCGTGGCGATGGGGGTGAAGCTGGCGCTGGACGGGCTGCTCGCCCCGATCCGGGGGCTGGACGTCAACGGTGTGGCCATGGCCTCGACAGCGATGTTCATGGTCGCCCTCTGGCTCAACGCCCGGGACCTCGGGCGCCTGCTGGAGGAGCCCGTGCCCTGGGGCCGCATCCTGGTGGGGCCGCTGGTGGCCTCGCTGGTGATGGGCTTCGGCCTCGCCGGGTTGACCGTTTCCCTGTGGGGGTCGGCGGGGCGGCTGGAAGCCCTCGCCATGGCCCTGGTGGTGGCGCCGGTGCTCTACGGCGGGACGCTGATCGCCACCCGGTCCATCACCCGCACCGAGCTGCTGGCGATGGCCGGCCCCTTCGCCCCGCGGCTGGAGCGGTGGCTGGCCATCGTGTGGCCCTTCAGCTAGCGCGCAAGGACCACCTGGCCTCCACCAGGTGGTCCGCGCTTACATCGCTTCGGTCTTGGGTGGCTCGCTGGCGGTCCGGGGAGCCTCGCCCTTGAGCTCGCCGTAGAGCCGTTCCAGCGCCCGCAGCATGATGGCCGTCTCGTCGGGAGACCAGATCTTCGCGATCTCGGCCATCTCCTTGGCCAGCGCGTTCTTGATCTCCCACACCTTCATGCCCTTCTCGGTGAGCCGGATGTTCACGACCCGCCGGTCCTCGGTGCTGCGCTCCCGCACCAGCCAGCCGTCCCGCTCCAGACGGTCCGCCACCCCGGTGAGGTTGCCCCGTGAGCAGTTCAGCTCGTCGGCCAGGCTGCCGAGCGTGGTGGCCTCGCCGTACATCGCCGCCAGGAGCAGTTGGTACTGCGGCATCGTCAGTCCGTAGTTGCGACTGAGGAACCGGTGGCACCGCTTCTCCACCAGGTCGGCGATGGTTTGAAGCAGAGGCAGAATGTTCTCCGGGGTAAAACGGTCTGCCGGGGCCGAATCGGCCTGCTGTCTCAAGCCCTTCACCAGCCTTTCTCTTTGTCGGTGGCACGGCCTTGGACCTCCTGGCCGCCGGCCGGTCCATCGCACCGCAAAGCAATTATCCCATGCTAGCCAAATAATGTCAATAATGGGAGTACGTGAAACTGGATTTCTTTCCTCATTTCCCGCCGGGCAGGTTCACATGGGACTCATCGCTCTGTCATCACTATGATTCCCATTTACCGTATAGTCATACATATTATCCCGCGCCAATTCGCATACCGTTTTGCTCGCCCGCCGGCCGGAGGGTGTGGTAGAATTACCGGAAAACGCTTGTTCAGGAGTGAGCGAGATGGCGGTCGTCGCCTTCCAGGGGGAGTTGGGGGCCTACGGGGACGAGGCGGTGCGCGCCCGGTTCGGCCCGTCGGTGGAACCCTATCCCTGCAAGTCCTTTGCAGATCTCTTCGAGGCGGTGGCCAGCGGCAGGGTCGACTACGGGCTCGCCCCAGTAGAGAATTCGCAAGCCGGCTCGATTAATGACGTGTACGATCTGCTGCGCCAACACGATCTTTACGTGGCCGGCGAGGTGCTCCATCCCGTCAACCACGCCCTGCTGGCCCTGCCCGGGCAGACCCTGGCCGATATCCGCCGGGTCATCTCGCATCCCCAGGCGCTTGCCCAGTGCGACCGCTTCCTGCGGGAGCTGGGCGTGGAGGTGGTGGCCACGTACGACACCGCGGGATCGGCCAAGCTCATCCGGGAGGAGGGGCTGACCGGCGTGGCGGCGGTCGCCGGGCTCGGCGCGGCGGAGCGGTACGGCCTTGCGGTCCTGGCCGAGTCGATCCAGACCATCAAGGACAACGTCACCCGGTTCGTGCAGCTGCAGCGCGCCCCGGCGCCCCGCGAGGAGGGGCCGCAGAAGACGATGCTCTTCTTCGCCGTGGCCCACCAGCCCGGCTCGCTCTACCAGGCGCTGGGCGCGCTGGCCAGGCGGAACATCAACCTGCTGAAGCTGGAGTCCCGCCCGTCGCGCAACCGCCCCTGGGAGTACGTGTTCTACCTCGACTTCGAGGGCCACCGGGACGACGAGCCCGTCCGGGAGGCCCTGGCGGAGTTGGCGCAGTATACAAACTTCTGTAAAGTTTTAGGTTCTTTCAGGCGTGCGACACCGCAGGCGTAGGAGGATTTCCCTGGGTGCACAGCGAAGTGCACATCTTGGTGGCGTTATCCTCGTAAGGAGGAAGGGCGTTTGACCAAGAAGATTCTGATCGCCGATGCTAACCACACGCGCCGCAATCTGCTCCGGGCCACTCTGCACGACCCGCGCTACCAGATTATCGAGGCGTCGGGCGGCGTTCAGGCGCTCGCACTGCGGGAGGTGCACCGGCCGGATCTGGTGATCCTCGACGAGTCGATGCCTGGGATCAGCGGGTTCGAGGTGTGCCGCGCCATCAAGCAGAACGCGGCGGCGGGGAACACGCCTGTCATCCTGCTCACCGACAAAGAGCGGCCGGAGCCCGCCGCCGACGGCGCGGCGGAGCCCGACGTTTACCTGTCCAAGCCCTACAGCCCGCTGCGCCTCCTCACTGCGGTCGAGGAGCTGCTCGGTCCGGTGGGGGACTGAGCCATGAGGGACGACCTGTCGACGCTGACGCGGGAAGAACTGGAGCGTGAAGTCCGCTACTGGCGGGCTCAGAGCCTGCTCCTCGCCGAGGATTTCGGCGGGCTGCGGGCTCAACTCGCGAGCCATGCCGACGAGGTGGAGACCCTGCGGGCGCAGCTGCTGTCGTACGCGCAGGACCTGAACCGGGAGTACCAGCTGGTGCGGCAGCGCACCGGCGAGATCGAGCGGCTGCTGGTGGCCACCGTGGGCGCCCTGGCCAACTCGATCGAGGCCCGCGACCCGTACACCCGCGGCCACACCGACCGGGTGAGCCGCGTCACGCTGGCCTTCTGCAGCCGGCTGGGCTGGAAGCGGGAGCAGCTCTCCATCGCCCGGATGGGCGCGCTGCTGCACGACATCGGCAAGATCGGCGTCCCCGACGCCATCCTGCGCAAGCCGGGCCGCCTGAGCCCTGCCGAGTACGAGCAGATGAAGCAGCATCCCCAGATCGGGGCGCAGATCCTGCAGGGCATCGACGCCCTGGTGCCGGCGATCCCCTTCGTGCTCAGCCACCACGAGCGCTGGGACGGCAAGGGGTACCCCCAGGGGCTGGCGGGCCGGGAGATTCCCATCGAGGGTCGGATTCTGGCCATCGTCGACGCCTTCGACGCCATGACCAGCACCCGGGTCTACCGCGCACCCCTGGCCATGGAGGCCGCCATGGCGGAGATCGTCCGCTGCTCCGGCACGCAGTTCGACCCCGAGCTGGTGCCCGTGTTTGAGCGCCTGTTCGCGGACGGGCTGATCCACCAGGCGCTGGAGAGCGAGCTCACCCTGGAGCTGTACGTGGTCTAGCCGGGCAGGGCCTGAAAAGCAAGGCCGGGCTGCTGGAGAGTAAGAAAACCCTGGAGGACGGGGAACCCCCGTCCTCCTTTGCTGTTCGCTGTCCGGCGACCGCCCGTCTTTCACCGCCCGGCGGCCGCCACTCCCCTGGAAAATGTGAAAAAGTGTTCAAGAGGAGTTGACACGCTCGTGATGCCCGAGTAAAATCGCTATCAATACCTCGGGCCGTTAGCATGGTAAAGTGAACGAGCCGGGGTAATCGCTTAATCGATTAATATTGCCAAAAGCAATGACGGGGCAAGTAGGACCGGGGAGCGGGTTCCAGAGAGCGGCCGGTGCTGGGAAGGCCGTACTCGTCCGGGTCTGAACCTCACCCCGTAGCTGCCCCGCTGAACGCCCGTGCGCCCCGGCCCCGGTGCCGGACCGGCCGGGTCAGTAGGCGGCGGCCGGCCGCAAGGCCGTTATGCATACGAGGTTCCCTTCCCTGCGCGCGGGGAGGGGACGAAGTAGGGTGGTACCACGAAGGCCAAGTCGTCCCTATCGCTCAGTATTGGCTCTGGGCGGTAGGGATCTTCTTTTTCTCCGAGCAGGCTTGAGGAGGTGAGGTCGGGTGAGGCGCATCCTGTCGGTGCTGGTGGAGAATCACCCGGGCGTGCTGGCACGGGTGGCAGGGCTGATTCGGCGGCGCGGGTTCAACATCGAGAGCCTGGCGGTCGGGGTGACAGACGACCCGGCCATCTCCCGGATGACGCTGGTGGTGGAGGGCGACGAGCCCACGCTCAACCAGGTCTCCAAGCAGCTTGACAAGCTGATCGAGGTGATCCGGGTGACCGACCTTGAGGCCGAGAGCAGCGTGGCCCGGGAGCTGGCCCTCATCAAGGTCAGCGCAGACCCCGAGCGGCGGCCGCAGATCCTGCAGCTGGCCTCGGTCTTCCGGGCCAGCGTGGTCGATGTGGGCCACGAGGCGGTCATCCTCGAGGTGACGGGCACCCACGACAAGGTCGAGGCGCTGATCAGCCTGGCGCAGGAGTTCGGCGTGCAGGAGGTCGCCCGCACAGGCATCATCGCCCTGGCGCGGGGGGCGCAGTCCATGAAGGTGGCAAGGGAGGAGCGGTATCATGACGCGGCTGTACTACGAGTCTGATGCGAACCTGGGTGCCCTGCAGGGCAAGAAGATCGCGGTCATCGGTTTCGGCAGCCAGGGTCATGCCCACGCGCTCAACCTGAAGGACTCCGGACTCGACGTGACGGTGGGCCTGCGGGAGGGCCGCCCGAGCTGGAGGCGGGCCGAGGAGGCGGGCCTGAAGGTCGCCCCGGTGGCGGTGGCGGCCGAGGTGGCGGACGTGATCATGCTGCTCATCAACGACGAGAAGCAGGGGCAGGTCTACGAGCAGGAGATCCGGCCCCACCTGAAGGCCGGCAAGGCGCTCGGCTTCGGCCACGGGTTCGCCATCCACTTCGGCCAGGTACAGCCGCCCCCCGACGTGGACGTCTTCATGATCGCCCCCAAGGGTCCGGGCCACCTGGTGCGCCGGCAGTACGTGGAGGGGCGGGGGGTGCCCTGCCTGATGGCGGTCCACCAGGACGCCACCGGCCGCTGCCGGGACATCGCCCTGGCCTGGGCGAAGGGCATCGGCGGCACCCGGGCCGGCGTGATCGAGACGACCTTCAAGGAGGAGTGCGAGTCCGACCTCTTCGGCGAGCAGGCCGTGCTGTGCGGCGGCCTGACCCAGCTGGTGAAGTACGGGTTCGAGACGCTGACCGAGGCCGGCTACGCCCCCGAGATCGCCTACTTCGAGTGCCTGCACGAGCTGAAGCTGATCGTGGACCTGATGTACGAGGGCGGCATGGCCTCCATGCGCTACTCCATCAGCGACACGGCCGAGTTCGGCGACTACGTCAGCGGCCCCCGGGTGATCGGGCCCGAGGTGAAGGAGCGGATGAAGCAGGTCCTGGCCGAGATCCAGAACGGCACCTTCGCCAAGAACTGGATCCTCGAGAACCAGGTCGGCCGGCCGCAGTTCAACGCCCTCCGGCGGCAGAACGCCGAGCACCCGGTGGAGCAGGTCGGCGCCCGCCTGCGGGCGATGATGCCCTGGCTCCCGAAGCCCGTGGGAGCCCAGGGGAACGAGTAAACCAGCAACGACGAGAGAGGATGGTGACGGCGATGACGCGGCGGATTCGGATCTTCGACACCACCCTGCGGGATGGTGAACAGGCTCCGGGGTTCGGCATGACGGCAGAGGCCAAGCTGGAGGTGGCCCGCCAGCTTGCCCGCCTGGGTGTGGACGTGATGGAGGCCGGCTTTCCCGCCGCATCGCCCGGCGATTTCGAGGCCGTGCGCAAGATCGCCGAGACCGTATCCGGGCCCACGATCGCAGGTCTGGCCCGTGCCAACGAGGCGGACATCCGCCGCTGCTACGAGGCGGTGAAGGGGGCGGCCAAGCCCCGGATCCACACCTTTATCGCCACCTCGCCGATCCACATGCAGTACAAGCTCCGCAAGAGCCCCGACGAGGTGGTGAAGGCGGCCCGCGACGCGGTGGCCCTGGCCCGCTCGCTGGGCCCGGAGGTGGAGTTCTCCGCCGAGGACGCGACCCGCTCGGACTGGAACTTCCTGGTGCAGATCTTCACCGTGGCCGCCCGCGCCGGGGCGACGGTGCTCAACGTGCCGGACACGGTCGGTTACACCACGCCCAAGGAGTACTACGACCTGATCCGCTACCTGATCGAGCACGTGGACGCCCCCGAGGGGGTGCAGTTCTCGGTCCACTGCCACGACGACCTGGGCCTGGCCGTCGCCAACACCCTGGCCGCCGTCGAGGCGGGCGCCACCCAGGTGGAGTGCACCGTCAACGGCATCGGCGAGCGGGCGGGCAACGCCTCGCTGGAGGAGATCGTGATGGCGCTCCGGGTGCGGCACGACCAGTGGGGCGTCGAGACCGGCATCAACACCAGGGAGATCTACCGCACCTCGCGGCTCCTGCAGAGCGTCACCGGCGTCGCCGTCCAGCCCAACAAGGCCATCGTGGGCGCCAACGCCTTCGCCCACGAGTCCGGCATCCACCAGGACGGCATGCTGAAGCACCGCGACACCTACGAGATCATGAAGCCCGAGGACGTGGGCGTGCCCGAGTCGGCGCTGGTGCTGGGCAAGCACTCCGGGCGGGCGGCCTTCCGGGCCCGGCTGGAGCACCTGGGCTACCAGCTCACCGACGCCGAAATCGACTCCGCCTTCCAGCGGTTCAAGGAGGTGGCCGACCGCAAGAAGGCGGTCACCGACCACGACCTGCTGGCTATCATCGGCGAGGAGCAGGCACACCGGACGGTGACCGAGGTCTGCCGGCTCCTCACCTTCCAGGTGGTGGCGGGCAACGAGACGATGGCGACCGCGACGGTCCGGCTGGTGCGGGACGCCGCCGTGCAGCAGGAGGCCGCCTCCGGCGACGGGCCGGTGAACGCCCTCTACCACGCCATCGACCGGGCGGCCCGCTTCGAGGGCCAGCTGCTGGACTACCGGCTGAACGCCGTCACCGAGGGGCAGGACGCCCTGGGCGAGGTGACCGTGCGGGTGCGGTCCGGCGACCGGGTGGCGTCGGGCCGGGGCACCTCCACGGACGTCCTCGAGGCCTCTGCCCGTGCCTACATCAACGCCATCAACAAGATCCTGTCCGGGGCGGCCCTGGCGGTCGCCGACGACCCGGCCCCGGGCTGGCAGATGCGGGCCTACGGAGACTGAGCAGGCAGAAGGAGGGGCGGCAGTGTCGATTCAGGTTTACGTGGACGGCAAATGGTATCCGAAGGATGAGGCCAAGGTCTCGGTGTTCGACCACGGTTTCCTGTACGGCGACGGCATCTTCGAGGGCATCCGGGCCTACGGCGGACGGGTCTTCCGCCTGACCGAGCACCTGGATCGGCTCTACGACTCGGCCAAGGCGATCTGGCTGGAGATCCCGCTCTCGTGGAAAGAGATGGAGGAAGTGGTACTGGAGACGCTGCGCCGCTCCGACCTGCGGGACGCCTACATCCGGCTGGTCGTCTCCCGGGGCAAGGGCGACCTGGGCCTCGATCCCCGCAAGTGCCCCCGGCCGACGGTCGTCTGCATCGCCGACGCCATCAGCCTCTACCCGGAGGAGGTCTACACCAAGGGGATGCGGGTGATCTCGGTGAGCACCCGGCGCAACCCCGCGGACACCCTCTCGCCCCAGGTGAAGAGCCTCAACTACCTGACAAGCATCTCCGCCAAGATCAGCGCCGTCACCCTCGGCTACCCCGAGGTGGTGATGCTGAACAAGGAGGGCTACGTCTGCGAGGGCACGGGCGACAACATCTTCATCGTGAAGAAGGGCCGGGTGATCACCCCGCCCGTCCACCTGGGCATCCTGCCGGGCATCACCCGGGCGGCGGTCATGGAGTACGCCCGTGAGCTGGGCTACCCCGTGGAGGAGGCGACGTTTACCCTCTACGACCTCTACACCGCGGACGAGTGCTTCCTCACCGGCACCGCCGCCGAGATCGTGCCCGTGGTCGAGTGCGACGCCCGGAAGATTGGCTCCGGCGAGCCCGGTCCGGTGACCTGGCGGCTCATCGAGACGTTCCGGGAGCGCACCACCGTCGAAGGCACGCCTATCTAACGCAGACTGCGCACGGCCCAGCACCCCCCACGCCAAGAGACACAGCCTGCACACAGAGGGGGCGTGCGGAACGACAGAGACGGAGGGGTACACGATGCGCAGCGACACCATCAAGAAGGGGCACGACCGGGCGCCGCACCGGGCGCTGCTCAAGGCGACCGGCGTGACCGACGCCGACATGGGGAAGCCCTTCATTGGCATCGCCAACAGCTACATTGATATTGTGCCCGGCCACGTCCACCTGAAGGAGTTCGGCGACCTGGTGAAGGAGGCCGTGCGGGAGGCCGGCGGCGTCCCCTTCATCTTCAACACCATCGGCGTGGACGACGGCATCGCGATGGGCCACATCGGCATGCGCTACAGCCTGCCCAGCCGGGAGCTGATCGCCGACGCCGTGGAGACGGTGATGGAGGCGCACCAGCTGGATGCGATGATCTGCATCCCCAACTGCGACAAGATCACCCCCGGCATGCTGATGGCCGCCATGCGGGTGAACGTGCCCACGATCTTCATCTCGGGCGGGCCCATGGCGGCGGGGCGGCTGAAGGACGGCCGCCGGTCGGACCTGATCAGCGTCTTCGAGGGCGTCGGCGCCCACAGCCGCGGCATGATCACGGATGCGGAGCTGAAGGAGATGGAGGACCTCTCCTGCCCCACCTGCGGCTCGTGCTCGGGCATGTTCACCGCCAACTCGATGAACTGCCTCTGCGAGGCCCTGGGGCTGGCGCTGCCGGGCAACGGCACGGCGCTGGCCCGGTCGGCGGAGCGGGAGGCGCTGGCCCGGGCAGCGGCCCGGCGGATCGTCGAGATGGCGCTGGCGGGCGGGCCCCGGCCCCGGGAGATCGTGACGGCGGAGGCCATCGACAACGCCTTCGCCCTGGACATCGCCATGGGCGGCTCCACCAACACGGTGCTCCACACGCTGGCCATCGCCACCGAGGCGGGGGTCGACTACCCGCTCTCCCGCATCAACGAGCTCTCGGCACGGGTACCTTACCTCTGCAAGGTCTCGCCGGCCACGACCGAGGTGCACATCGAGGACGTGCACGCGGCCGGCGGCGTGATGGCGATCCTCAAGGAGCTCGCCCGCAAGCCGGGCACGCTCCACCCCGACTGCCCGACGGTGGCGGGGAAGACCATCGGCGAGCTCTGGGAGGCGGCCGCGAACCGGAACCGGGAGGTCATCCGGCCGGTGGAGGCGCCTTACGCCGAGACCGGCGGCCTGGCGATGCTCTTCGGCAACCTGGCGCCCGACGGCGCGGCGCTGAAGGTCGGCGCGGTGGACCCGTCCATCACCACCTTCACCGGCCGGGCCATCTGCTTCGACTCACAGGACGAGGCGCTGCAGGGGATCTTCGGCGGCAAGGTGCAGCCGGGCCACGTGGTGGTCATCCGCTACGAGGGGCCCAAGGGGGGGCCCGGCATGCCGGAGATGCTGGCGCCGACCTCCGCGATCGTCGGCATGGGCCTCGGCACGCAGGTCGCCCTGATCACCGACGGGCGGTTCTCGGGCGGCACCCGGGGCATCTGCCTCGGCCACATCTCGCCCGAGGCGGCCGAGGGCGGCCCCATCGCCCTGGTGGAGGACGGCGACCCGATCACCATCGACATCCCCGGGCGGCGGCTGACGCTGGATGTGCCGGAGGAGGAGCTGGAGCGCCGCCGGGCCCGGTGGGTGAAGCCGGCGCCCAAGGTCCGCCGGGGCTGGCTGGGGCGCTACGCCGCCATGGTGACGTCCGCCAACACGGGGGCCGTGCTGCGCACGCCTGACTGACTGACCTCGCCGGGGCCCGGCTGAGCGACCCGGCTGAGTGAGGAGGAACTTCGGGGCTGGTTCCCCGACCAAAGGAGGACGTGAGATGGAGATGCAGGCGGCTGCCGCCCTGCTCAAGGCGTTGGAGGCGGAAGGGGTCGAGGTCATCTTCGGCTACCCCGGCGGGGCGAGTCTCTACATCTACGACGCCCTCTACGACAGCCCCGTCCGGCACGTGCTGACCCGCCACGAGCAGGGCGCGATTCACGCGGCTGAGGGATACGCCCGGACGACGGGCCGGGTGGGGGTGGTGCTGGCCACCTCCGGCCCCGGCGCCACCAACCTGGTGACCGGGCTCTGCGACGCCATGATGGACTCGACGCCCATCGTGGCCATCACCGGCCAGGTGCCGCGCCAGCTCATCGGGCGGGACGCCTTCCAGGAGGCCGACGTGACCGGCATCACGATGCCGGTGACCAAGCACAACTACCTCGTCACCGACCCGGGCGACCTGCTGCGGGTGGTGCGCGAGGCCTTCCACATCGCCCGCACGGGCCGTCCGGGGCCGGTGCTGATCGACATCCCCAAGGACGTGACCAGCGCCCCGGTGCGTTACGACTACCCGCCGCCCATCCACCTGCCGGGCTACCGCATCCCGGGCGAGGCGGCGCCGGAGGCGGTGGCCGCGGCGGCCGAGGCCATCCGGACCGCGCAGCGCCCGGTGCTCATCTGCGGCGGCGGCGTGGTCTCCTCGGAGGACGCCGCAGGCCCCTTCCGGGCGCTGGCCGAGCGGATGGACGCCCCGGTGGTCGAGACGCTGATGGGCCTCGGGGGCTTCCCGATGGACCACCCGCAGTGCCTGGGGCTGCTGGGTATGCACGGCACCTTCGCCGCCAACCGGGCGGTGGCCAACTCCGACCTGCTCATCGCCTGCGGGATGCGCTTCGACGACCGGGTGACCGGCATGGCCGCCCGGTTCGCCCCCAAGGCCCGGGTGATCCACATCGACATTGACCCGGCGGAGATGTCGAAGAACCTGCCGTCGCACATCCAGCTGGTGGGCGACTGCGGCCTGGTCCTGGCGCAGCTGAACGAGGCCCTGGGCGACTGGTCGCAGAAGCTCCCCGAGTGGCGGGCGCAGGTGCAGGCCTGGCACGAGCAGTACCCGCTCTGGGGCGTGCGCCGGGGGGAGGAGATCCCCACCGACCCGGCCGGCGTGCCCAAGCCGCAGCAGGTGATCCAGGCGGTGCAGGAGACCTTCGGCCCGCAGGCGATCGTCGCCACCGACGTGGGCCAGCACCAGATGTGGGCCGCGCACTACTGCACCCGGACCGAGCCCCGAACCTGGCTCTCCTCGTGCGGCCTGGGCACCATGGGCTTCGGCCTGCCGGCGGCGATCGGCGCCGCCATCGGGCGCCCTGACCGGGAGGTCGTCCTGATCACCGGCGACGGCTCGATCCAGATGTGCATCCAGGAGCTGGCCACCGTGGTGCAGGAGAACCTGCCGGTGAAGATCGTGCTCCTGAACAACGGCTACCTGGGCATGGTGCGCCAGTGGCAGGAGATGTTCTACAAGGGACGGTACAAGGAGGTCGACCTGCGCCGGGGCATGCCGGACTTCGTGAAGCTGGCCGAGGCCTACGGCATCCGGGGGATGCGGGTCCGGCGGCTCGGGGAGCTGACCGGCGCCATGGCCGAGGTCCGGGAGCACAGGGGTCCGGTCTTCCTGGACGTGCAGGTGCAGCAGGAGGAGAACGTCTTCCCCATCGTGCCGCCCGGCGGCGCCAACACCGAGGCGCTGCTGGACGCCAAGCGATAGCTGGGGCCCGTTATGATAGGGAAACTCTATATGCAGCATCCAAAGAATTGATCTTTATGCCGGTAGGAGGGCGACTTCCTGTCGGCATAACTGTCCCTAGAAGCAACGGCGCCCGCGGGCGCAGTGGGGAGGCATTGTCGATGGCGCTCGTCTCTTTGCGAACGCTCCTGGATGCGGCACAGCAGGGGAAGTATGCGGTCGGAGCGTTTAACTGCAACAACATGGAGATCGTCCAGGCGATCGTGGCCGCGGCGGAGGAGACCCGCTCGCCGGTGATCCTGCAGGCGAGCCAGGGGGCCATCAAGTACGCAGGCCTGGAGTACATCGTCGGCATGGTGAAGACGGCCGCCCAGAAGGCCACGGTGCCCATCTGCCTGCACCTCGACCACGGCACGGACTTCAACACGGTGGTCGCCTGCATCCGGGCGGGCTTCACCTCGGTGATGTTCGACGGCTCGCAGTACGAGAAGGAGGAGAACATCAACCGCACCCGCGAGGTCGTGAAGATCGCCCACGCCGTGGGCGTCTCCGTGGAGGGCGAGATCGGCAAGATCGGGGGCGTCGAGGACGACATCGCCGTCGACGAGCGGGACGCGATGCTCACCCCCGTGCCCGACGCGATCGAGTTTTACGAGGCCACCGGCGTCGACGCCCTGGCGATGTCCTTCGGCACCGCCCACGGGCCGTACAAGCTGCCGCCCAAGCTGGCGCTGGACCGCATCGCCGCCGTCCACGAGCAGACCGGGGCCTACCTGGTGATGCACGGCGGCTCGGGCGTGCCGGCCGAGGACGTGAAGAAGGGCATCGAGCTGGGCATCCGCAAGATCAACATCGACACGGAGCTCCGCCAGGCCTTCCTGGGCGAGGTGCGCCGGCAGCTGGCGGAGAAGCCCGACGAGATCGACCCCCGCAAGATCTTCGCCCCCGCCCGGGACGTGCTGAAGGAGCACATCAAGGCGAAGATGGCGCTGTTCGGCTCGGTGGGCAAGGCGTAGGAATTGGGATCGCCGCTGGGGAAATCTACCCAACGGCGATCTTTCCTTATCCACATCTACCTCCGGGGAGGGCAGGGGATGCAGCACCTGTTTACCTTCGGCGACCTCGTCCTGGACGTGGTCGCCACCGCAGCGGGCGCGCTGGAGCCCGACACCGACACCCCGGGCGAGGTGCGCTCCGCCCCCGGCGGGTCGGCGGCCAACTTCGCCGTCTGGACCCGCCGCCTGGGCGATCCGGTCTGCTTTGCGACCCGGGTGGGCGACGACCTGCTGGGCCGGGCGCTGGTGGCGGACATGCGGGACGAGGGCGTCGAGGTCCACGCCGCCCGGGATCCCGTGCACCCCACCGCGGTGCTGGTGCTCTTCAGCGACGGCGTGCAGCGGCACATGATGGTCCCCCGGGGCGCCAGTCACTTCCTGGAGCCGGCGGACCTGCCCGAGGAGCGGATCCGCACCGCCGGGTGGCTGCACGTCACCGGCTACGCCTGCTTCTGGGAGGCGACCCGCCGGACGCTGCAGCGGGCCGTGGCGGTGGCCCGGGAGGCCGGCGTGCCCATCTCGTTCGACCCCTCGTCCGCGGGGTTCATCCGGCGTCACGGCATGGCGCTGCCGGAGGGGATCAGGGTGCTCCTCCCCAACCGGGACGAGGCCCTGGCCCTGACCGGCTGCACCGACCTGGAGGAGGCCGCCCGCCGCCTGGCCCGCAAGGCGGAGCTGGTCGCCGTGAAGCTGGGCCCGGAGGGGGCGCTGTTGGCGGCTGCGGAGGGCGCCGGCGCCGTGCGGCCCGTCCGGCTGACCTACGTGCCCCCGGCAAAGCCTTCGGGCCCGCCCGTGGACGGCACGGGGGCCGGCGACGCCTGGGGCGCCGCCCTGATCCACGGCCTGCGCCGGGGCCTGGACCCGTACCGGGCCGCCCTGTGCGCCAACCGCCTCGGGGCCGAGGTGGTCACCCGGGTGGGCGCCCGCCCGGCGCTGCCCCCCGGGATTCTGAGGCAGACGGAGGGTGACAGCGATGCATGACCGCAGAGGCTTTTCGCCGGAGACGCTGGCGGTGCACGGCAGCTACCGTTCGGACCCGGTGACCGGCGCCCACGCGGTGCCCATCTACCAGACCACCGCCTACGCCTTCCAGTCCACCGAGCACGCCCGGCAGCTCTTCTCGCTGGAGGCGGAGGGCAACATCTACACCCGCATCAACAACCCCACCACCGCCGCCTTCGAGGAGCGCATCGCCGCGCTGGAGGGCGGGGTGGGGGCGGTGGCCTTCGCGTCCGGCCACGCCGCCCTGGCGGCCACCGTCATGGCCATCTGCAACGCGGGCGACGAGATCGTCACGTCGTCCAGCCTCTACGGCGGCACCTACAACCTGTTCGCCACCACGCTGCCCAAGTGGGGCATCACCGCCCGGTTCGTCGACTCCGGCGACCCCGAGGACTTCCGCCGGGCGATCACCCCCCGCACCCGCCTGATCTTCGGCGAGATCATCGGCAACCCGCGGCTCGACCTGTTCGACATCGCCGGCGTTGCGGCCGTCGCCCACGAGCACGGGATCCCGCTCGTCATCGACAACACCTTCGCCACGCCCATCCTCTGCCGGCCCTTCGAGCACGGGGCCGACCTGGTGATCCATTCGGCCACCAAGTGGCTGGGCGGCCACGGGGTTGCGATGGGCGGGGTGGTGGTCGACTCCGGCAACTTCGACTGGAACTCGCCGCGCTTCCCGGGCTTCACCGAGCCCGACGCCTCCTATCACGGGGTGCGCTACGCGGTGGACTTCGGGCCCGCCGGGTTCATCACGAAGGTGCGGGTCCAGATGCTGCGCGACCTGGGCGCCTGCCAGTCGCCCTTCAACTCGTTCCTGCTGCTGCTGGGCCTGGACACCCTCGCCCTGCGGATGCGGGCCATCAGCGAGAACGCCATGGCCATCGCCCGGCACCTGGCCGCGCACCCGGCCGTGGCCTGGGTCCAGTACCCGGGCCTGCCGGACCACCCCGGCCACGTCCTGGCGCAGCGCTACCTGAAGGGCGGCTTCGGCGGCATGCTGGTCTTCGGCCTCAAGGGTGGGCTGGAGGCGGGCGCCCGCTTCATCGACTCCGTGCGGCTCTTCTCCCACGTGGCCAACGTGGGCGACGCCAAGTCCCTGGTGATCCACCCGGCCTCCACCACGCACAGCCAGCTCAGCCCCGCCCAGCGGGAGGCCGCCGGCGTGGGGGACGACCTGATCCGGGTCTCGGTGGGCATCGAGGGCGTGGCGGACCTGCTCGCCGACCTGGACCAGGCCCTGGAGAAGGCGATGGGCTGAGCGGTGCTGCCCGTCTCGCCGTGCGCCCGGGCACGTCTCACTATTAAGGCAGGGTTCAACAGGGGGGACGCTGGCCATGGCGGTGAATGATCCGAAGACGATCGCGTGGGTGCTCGAGCGACCGCGGGTGCTGGCGGTGGTGGGGCTGTCCGACAACCCCGAGCGCCCGAGCCACCGGGTGAGCAAGGCGATGCAGCAGCGGGGCTACCGCATCGTGCCCGTAACGCCCAAGGGGGGCGAGATCCTGGGGGAGAAGGTCTACGCATCCCTCACCGAGATTCCCTTCCCGGTGGACGTGGTGCAGGTTTTCCGCGCGCCCCAGTACGCGGTAGACGTGGTGCGGGAGGTCGCGCAGATGAAGGCGCCGCCCAGGGTCCTGTGGATGCAGGAGGGCGTGGTCAACGACCAGGCGGTGGCCGAGGCTGAGGCGCTGGGCCTGGCCGTGGTGCAGGACCGCTGCCTGTACAAGGAGGCTGTCAGGGCTGGGCGCTAGGCCGGCGCCATACGTAAGGGGGGTCCGCCGTGCTGGCGGGCCCCCTGGCTCGCTTTCGGAGGTGAGCTGGGGCCGGCCCGCCGGGCCCCGTCGGCGGTGTTACCCCACACGGAAGACGAACAAACGGCGCTGACGCGTCGGACAGCAAGCCAGGGGGTCACCCGATCGCGCGTTGAAACGCGCCCAGCAGCGAGCGGAACCGCAGTGCTTCCAGCGCGGCGGCTCCCCCCGCGCGGTCCAGCCGCAGGGCGCAGTCCGCCGGCGCGCAGAGGCCGGGGACGTGGCGGTCGATGGTGGCCAGCTGCTTGGAGAGCAGGGCGACCTCCCGCCCCTCCTCCAGCAGTTGTCGGAGGCGGCCCCGCTGGGTGTGGGCCTGGGCGAGGACCTGCTCCAGCGTGGCGAACTCCTGCAGGAGCTTCACGGCGGTCTTGGTCCCGATGCCCCGGATGCCGGGGATGTTGTCCGAGGCGTCGCCGGCAAGCCCCTTGAGGTCGACCAGCTGCCCCGGGAGGATGCCCCATTCCTGGACGAAGCGCGGCACATCGTACGTGACGGTCTGGTTCATCTTCTTGACGTACTGGACCGTCGTCCGGCCCGACAGCAGCTGGAGGTTGTCGCGGTCGCCGGTGAGGATTGTCACCTCCATGCCGCCCTCCTCGGCCAGGCGGGCCATGGTGCCCATCAGGTCGTCGGCCTCGTAGCCCGGCGCGCCCAGGACGGCGATGTTCAGGGCGGCGAGGGTCTCGCGCAGCAGGTCGAACTGCGGCGCCAGGTCGGCGGGGCACTCCGGACGGTGGGCCTTGTACGCCGGGTAGAGCCGCGTCCGCCGGTTCTCCGGAACGGGCACGTCCATCGCCACCGCCAGGTGGCTCGGGCGGGCCGCCGCCAGGGCGCGCAGCAGCATGGCCAGGAAGCCGTACACGGCGTTGACCGGTCGCCCGTGCGGGTCGGTCATGGGCGGGAGCGCGAAGAATGCGCGGAAGATCAGTCCGCCGTCGACGAGCAGCATGGAGTTGATCGCGATCGTTCCTTTCCAGATTGTGTTGTGGACCGGCGGGGAAGAATAGGGGCACAGGGGGGAGGCAGGATGATCTGGCTCTTGATGTGCCTGGCCGTAATTGCCATCGCCTGGTTCATGTACGCGCCCCGGTTCGGCAGGAACGAGACCCTAATCCCCATGGGCGATCCCGCACCCAGGGGCGACACCGCGTGGGAGGAGGGCACCGGCAGGGGTGACGGAGTGCTGACCGGAGACGCCCATCCTGCCCATGCGTACGAGACCGGCGCGCACGCGACCGGCGCCTTTCCGATCAGCGCCGAGCAGCCGGGGGCGTCGGGTTTCGACGCCTATGTTGCGGCTGCCGACGGGGGCGACGCCGGCGGGGTTCCGGACGGGCTGGCCAAGGACTGAGCCTCACCATGCCGTATTCGTCCCGGGCGGGTGCAATCCCTGTGCGGAAACTCACGGCAGGGGGCGGTGCGCGAACAACCCCCTGAAGGGGTTACCCTTCAGGGGGTTGCGGTGACCCGGGGGAGCATCTCTCCTGCTCGACTCTTCCCCTTACCCCGGTCACCCAAAAAGGAGCGCCAGAGGATATGGGAACAACGGGTTCCAGAAACCGGGCCGGGTTCGCGATTGCGGAATCCTGAGATCCGAAATCACTGGCTTCCGACGATCAGCCATCCCCTGCGCCCCTTGCAACTACAGTCTAACATGTCGGACAGTACTGTGAACAGCGAACGGAGGATTACGATTCTGAAAGAATTGGACAAACCATGCGAACACTATCCGGCGATCTCGAGGCACTTGCCCTCGGTGTCGGCGATGATCGTCCGCAGGGCCTGGCGGGCCCGGTGCAACCTCGACTTCACGGTGCCCAGCGTCGTGTCCAGTACGGCGGCGATCTCCTGGTAGGAGAGGTCCTGGATGTCACGCAGGATCACGACCACCCGGTACTCGTAGGGCAGCCTGGCGATCGCCCGCTGCACCGCGGCCTGCACCTCGTGCCGCTCGGCGTACTCGACGGGCCCCTGCGCCTCGTCGGCCGCCTGGCGGGGGAGCGTGCCCTCTTCCATCGGCATCCCGTCGTCCAGCGAGGCGTGGCGCAGCCGGCCTCTGCGCCGCAGCTCGTCCAGACAGGTGTTGGTGACCACCCGGTACAGCCAGGTGGAGAAGGCGGATTCGCCGCGGAAGTTATGCAAGCGGATGCAGACGCGCACCAGCGCCTCCTGTGCCGCGTCACACGCATCGGCGTGATTTCCCATTAAGCGAAAAGCCAAGTTGTATGTCCGCCGCTCGTACCGCTCAAGCAGCTCGCCCAGTGCGCCCCGGTCGCCCGCCTGGGCCCGTACCACTAACTGTTCGTCCGTCAAGGCCGCCGTCATCGCTTCGGTCCCCCCGTTCAGTCGACGCAACCCTGTTCGCCGCAAGCTCGCCCGTCGCGCAGCGTGGCTCGCTGCGGCGTCAGTGGTTGCGTTATATCTTCACTGTTCTGTGTTCACGCGTTACAAGTTCACCCATTGCAACAAGATAGAGTTTCAAACGTTACAGGTTCGTTCGTCGCAATGGATGCCACTGCCCTCGGCGCAGCCAGTCCCTGGCGGTTTCCCGCCCTTGTGCCTCGCCCTTACTAACGAACTTGGACGCCGAAGGTTACGGGTTACCCGTCGATTTCTTGCTTACGATCGGTATAGAAGTTCGCAAGCCGCGCGTTATATATGACCTGGGCGGCGCCCCCGCGTTGGGGACGCCGCCCTGTGATCCGCATCCTCAGTTCTCTTCCCGCTGGGTCAGGATGCCGATGAACTTCTGCAGCGTGTTGCTGAAGCTCTTGCCCCGCTTGTAGATCACGCCGACGGGCCGCTCGATGCGCAGGTCCGCGATGGGCAGGGCGCAGAGCGAGCCGGACCGGATCTCCCAGCGGGCGCATCGGCGGGGGATGATCGAGACGCCCAGCTCGGCCTCCACCGAGCGCTTGATGGTCTCGACGTTATCGAACTCCTGGACGACCTCGACCTCCACGCCCTGGTCGTGCAGCACCCGGTCGGTGGCCTTCCGGGTGGGGATGTCCGGGTCGAAGGCGATGAAGGGCATCCGATGGAGCTGGCGCAGCTCCACCGGGGCGCCGGCGACCGCCAGCGGGTGGTTGGGGGGGACGATGACCACCAGTTCGTCCGAGGGCAGGGGGATGACCCCCATCTGCCGGCTCTCCTGCGGGTAGGCCACGATGCCGATGTCCACCTGGTTCTGCCGCACCGCCTCGTAGATCTTGTTGGTGCGGCTGTACTCCACGTGGACCCGGGCTTGCGGATACGCCTGCATGAACTTCTTGATATAGGGGGGCAGGTCGTGGAGGCCGACGGAGTACACGGTGGCGACCCGGATGGAGCCGGAGACGGTCTGCGTGAGGTCGGCCATCTGCCGTTCCAGGGCCTGGTACCGCTCGACGATCTCGCGCGCGCCCTCGTAGAAGATCCGGCCGGCTTCGGTGGGGTAGATGCCCTGGGGCGACCGCTCGATCAGCCGTTGGTGAAACTGCTCCTCCAGCGCCTTCACCTGCTGGCTGACCGCAGGCTGGGAGATGAAGTTGCGCGCAGCTGCCTTCGAGAAGCTGCGGGTTTCAATAATGTCGCAGTAGACCTGGAGGTAGGACAGCAGCATCCGAGGTATCCCCCCTGCTTCCGGTTGCCGCTCCGTCGGGAACGGCCCAAGTTCTGCTTATGATCAGATTAGGACGATGAAAGGCTCCCGGCAATAGTCCGAAAGACCGTATTGCGCTAGGGTGGCGGCAGGGGATTGTCTTCCGGTGGTGGAAGAAAGCTCATAAGAATCATTGTACCTGGGCAAAAAAAGGGAGGCCAGCTCTCGTGGATCAGCGGCTGAAGATGTACGAGGAACTGACGAGCGCTTACGGAGTTCCGGGTTTCGAGGAGCCGGTGCGCCAGGTGATGCGCAAGTACCTGGAGCCGCTCTCCGATGAGATCATCTACGACAACCTGGGGTCGATCGCGGGCGTCAAGCGCGGCAAGGCCGGGGGTCCCCGCATCATGGTGGCCGGCCACCTGGACGAGGTGGGCTGGATGGTCACCCAGATCACCGACAAGGGCTTCCTGAAGCTCCAGCCTCTCGGCGGCTGGTGGAGCCAGGTGATGCTCTCCCAGCGGGTGAAGGTGCTGACGCGCAAGGGTGAGCTGGTGGGCGTCATCGGCTCCAAGCCGCCGCACGCCCTCAGCCAGGAGGAGCGCAACAAGGTCGTCCAGATCAAGGACATGTTCGTCGACATCGGCGCCAGCTCGCGGGACGAGGCGAAGGAGTGGGGCGTCCGCCCGGGCGACCCCGTCGTGCCGCACTGCGACTTCCACGTGATGCCCAACCCGAAGATCCTGCTGAACAAGGCGTGGGACAACCGGGCCGGCTGCGCGGCGGCCATCATGGTGCTCGAGGAGCTCAAGGGCCAGGAGCATCCCAATGAGGTCTACGCGGTGGGCAACGTGCAGGAGGAGGTCGGCCTGCGGGGGGCGACCACCATGGCCAACACGATCGAGCCCGACATCGCCTTCGCGCTGGACGTGGGCATCGCCGGCGACGTCCCCGGCAGCGACGGCCAGTATCAGGGGAACCTGGGCGAGGGGCCGCTGATCGTGGTCTACGACGCCTCGATGGTGCCGCACCGCGGCCTGCGCGACCTCGTGATCGACACCGCCGAGGAGCTGAACATCCCGCTCCAGTTCCAGTCCATGGCGGGCGGCGGAACCGACGCGGGCAAGATGCACCTGTTCGGCCGGGGCGTGCCGTCGCTGGCCATCGGGTTCGCCACGCGGTACATCCACAGCCACGTGTCGCTGATCCACCGCGACGACATGGAGAACGCCGCCAAGCTGGTGGCGGCGGTCATCAAGAAGCTGGACGCGGATACCGTGGCTCAGCTCAGGCGCTACGTGTAACCCGCCCGGCGGCGGTGCTCGGCCAGCAGCCGCCGCAGGGCCTCCAACGAGGGGGCCTGGCGGGCCTGCTCCTTCAGTTCCTCGCTGAACTGATCGGAGTAGATGATGGCCAGGCGCAGCGCCGTCGGGTCTTCGGAACGCTCCAGGATCTCCAGGTAGACCTGGTTGGGCACCGGCTGGCCCATCCACACGCACCTCCACCGGCTGACGTTACCGTCATGATACACCGGGCGGAGGTCCCGCAGTACGGCAGCGTGGTGAAATGCGGCCCGCAAGCGGCGAACCGCGTGCGGGACCGGGCGGGGCTTGTGGTCGGCCCCCGGGCGCCGGCGGGGCAGGCGTGATGCCTGCGGCCGGCCTGCCCAACGGCGCCGCGGGGAATGCGCGGTACCTGGAAGCGTCCGGTGGCCGGGCGCCGGTCACCGCGAGCACGGGATTCGGACGAGGCACGGGGAGGTCGGGCGATGGCCAGGAAACTCAAGGGGCAGCTGCTGTCCGCTGAGCAGATCGCCGCGCGCGTGCGCGAACTGGGGGCCGAGATCAGCCGCGACCTGGCGGGGCAGACCGTCCTGGTGGTGGGCGTCCTCAAGGGTGCGTTCGTCTTCTGCGCCGATCTGCTGCGCTGCCTGACGGTGCCGGCGGAGGTCGACTTCATGGCGGTCTCCAGCTACGGCAGCGCCACGGAGTCGTCGGGCGTCATCCGCATCCTGAAGGACCTGGATGCGTCCGTGACCGGCAAGCACGTGCTGCTGGTGGAGGACATCGTGGACAGCGGCCTGACCCTGCGGTACCTGAAGGAGTACCTCGAACACCAGAACCCCGCCAGCCTGAGGGTCTGCGTGCTGCTGGACAAGCCCGCACGCAGGCAGACCCAGGTGGCGGTGGACTACGTGGGGTTCACGATTCCCGACGAGTTCATCGTCGGCTACGGCATCGACTATGCCGAGCAGTACCGGCACCTGCCGTACATCGGCATCGTCGGCGAGGACGGTTAGACCCAGGAGGAGCGCACCGCCACCCGGGACGGGCGCTGCGGCGCACTGAGGCGGTGGCGCAGGGCGCTGACGGCCTCGGGAGGCGGGCTGATGGGTTCGAACAGGCAGGGGAGGTCCGGGCGCGCAGCCCGGGCCTCCTCGGCCATTCTGCGGCCGCTGGGAGCCGCCAGCAGGACAGCCGCGCCGTCCAGGGCGGCGGCGAGATCGACGGGGCTGGTCGCGAGGCGGAAGGCGAGGTGGCCCATCCCGCCGCGCTCCAGGCTCTGCCGGACGCGGGCGGCCTGCACCCAGTCGGCGGCGGCCACGGCCACCGGCGTGCCCCGCGGGAGGGCCGCCAGCCGGCGCAGGGCCTCCAGATCCTCCTTCCCGGCGAGGGCGACCGCCCCCCGCTCCTCCAGCGCCGCCGCGTGGAACAGCGTGGCGGCCACCGGGGTGGAGGGCGCCGTGTGGCCCAGCTCCTCAGGCAGCGAGGGGACCACCGTCGTCCCCGGCAGCACGGCCTCCAGCTGCCGCTGGAGCGCCCGCAGGTCGGCCCGGGACGTGGCCGCCAGCACCACCCGCCCCGATGCGGGCTGGGGCGACCGCGCCAGCTGGGACTGGGCCGTCACGGCCTCGGCCAGGGCGGACGGGGACATGCCCCACTCGGACGCCGAGGCCAGCGCCCCCGCCAGCAGGGAGCGCAGGGCTGCGCCCGGTGCGGCGCCGGGGGGATCCTCGGCGACGAAGACGCCCCGCCCCTGATGGCTGACGAGGTAGCCCTCCCGCACCAGGTCCTCGACGGCCCGGACCGCCGTGTTGACGTTCACGGCCAGGCCCGCCGCCAGGTCCCGCAGCGAGGGCAGCTGGTCGCCGGGGTAGAGCAGCCCGGCGGCGACCTGGTACCGGATCTGTGCCTTGATCTGCTCCCGCACGGGGAGGCTGCTGGTGGGATCCAGCCGGAAGGCCTGCACGCTGATCACCCCCACTGTTCTCACGTTAGCGTACAGTCTATCCGCACGCGGCCGGTTTCGTCAATGCGCAGCGCCATACGTAAAGGAGCCCTAGCAGAGAGGGCTCCCCCGCGCATGGCGGAGGATCCTCGGGCGCACCTGCGAGGCGGCGCCCGGTGAGAGGTCCGCCCGCACACGGCGCTGGCTCCCAGGGCGTGCTCGGCGTGGGCTGGATGCCCGCTCCCCGGCGCATAGCGCGGGCAATGGCAGGGGCATCCTACAGAGGGGGGTGAAGGCGGATGGGTCAGGAGGAGGAGCGGTCACAGCAGGAGACCGGGATGGTGCGGCCGGGCGTCTTCTACGGTGCGCGCATTGAGGGGCCGCTCGGACGGGTGCCGCGCGTGGGCGACGACCGTCCGAGCGGTTCTGCGCGTCGGACGGAGTCGACGATGAACATCCCCCGGGCCCGCCAGATCCCGGTGGAGGGCGCGGTCTTAGGCCCCGACGCGCCGGCACCGCCGCAGGTCGACCTGATCCGGGGGCAGATGAGCCTCGAGCAGCTGGACGATCTGGCCCGGTAGGCGGCAGACGGGGCGAAGGCGCGGCGCCCGCCTAGCGGTAGGTGGGCTCCACCAGCAGCCGCACGGCGGGCGCCAGCGCGCGCAGGATGGGGGACTGCTGCCGGGCCAGCGCCGTGGCCCGGCGGAACATGTCGTGCACCTTCTCGAAGCCCAGTCCGGTGCGCAGCGTCACCTCGGGCCTGATCACGATCTCCTCCACCCGGTGGCCCTCGATCTCGTCGAAGGTGCGGGTCAGCTCGCCGGACAGGGACACGTCGGCCACGTCCAGCACCATCTGGCCCGCCACGCGGAGGAAGGCGGTGCACCACGCCGTCAGCGCGGCGGCCAGCAGCAGCTCCTCCGGCGAGGTGAGGCCAGGATCGCCGCCGTCCACCACGGGAGACGTGAACGCGAGGCGCAGGTTGGAGAAGCTGCTGGAGACCTCGCCGCGGGTGGCGGTGATGCCTTTCCAGGATGCGTAGGCGCGCATGGTGAGTGTTCCTTCGTGCAAGGGGATCGCCTCCTGTGGTTTGGTCGCCGCCCCCGGGGGGAGGGATGCGCGCGGGCCTGTGGGATGAGCGCCCCTCATCCGTCCCGACGGGGCATGGTCTCGACGGCGGTGCCGGGAACGCGCAGCGTTGTGCCACGTGCCGAAACAGGGGTTGGCACCCCACCCGCCGAATAGTCTGTCCACCAGCGCAATCGAGGAGGTCTGGAACATGGCAAAGGGTGGGCTGACGCAGCAGGACCTGATGATCTGGGTGATGAACCACCCCAACGGGACGAAGTACTATTACCTGATCGAGAAGGAGCCCTTCGAGCGCGAGGGAGTGAAGAAGGCGGTACACCGGTTTGGCACCACGGGGGATGCTGTCTTCCGGTACCGCGATCAGGCGGAGGCGGAGCTGGCCAAGTTCCCGCCGGGCGACGCCGGCGAGCCGGCCGGGGCTGCCGGGTAGTCTGCCGCGCCGGGCCATTCGCAGCCCCGCGGGGCGCCGTGGGGACGCCACAGGGGTGCGGAGCCGCGGGCTCCGCACCCCTTCTCAGTGCACGCCGAAAAGGCCCAGGATCTCCTCCCGGGTCAAGCGCTGCAGCACGAACTGCTGCTCCTGGTCCTCGTTCAGCTCGGTGAGCGGGTCCATCACCTGGTGGAAGAGCTCCCGCTTCTGCTCCACCAGCTGGGCGATGCGCTCTTCCACCGTGCCCCGGGTCAGCAGGCTGGTCACGTGGACGGTGCGGCGCTGGCCGATGCGGTGGGTGCGGTCCTCGGCCTGCTGGGCGACGGCAGGGTTCCACCAGTGATCCAGATGGTAGACGTGGTTGGCCCGGGTGAGGGTGATGCCGACCCCGCCGGCCTTCAGCGACATCGCCAGCACCCGGGGCATCTCCTTGTGCTGGAAGTGGTGCACCACCAGCTGCCGGTTCCAGTCGCTGAGCGAGCCGTCGAAGAGGATGGCACCGAACGGCTCCAGCCGGGGCATGAGCCGCTCCAGGGTCACCTTCGGGTACTGGGAGAAGATGAGTACCTTCTCGCCCCGGTCGATCAGTTCGGCCAGCTCCTGCTCCAGGTAGTCCACCTTGCAGGAGGCGCCGGTTTCGGGGTCGAGGTTGCAGATCTGCTTCAGCTTGTTGAGCAGGGTGAGGGCGATCATCGGGGCGGCGGCGTGGCCGGCCTGCCGGATGGCCAGCACGCCGGCCCGCTCGGCGGCCTCGTAGGCCAGCCGCTGGGCCGGCGCCAGGTCCAGCCAGACGGTGCGGTACTCCTTGGGCGGCAGGTGGCGGAGCACGTCGGCCTTGCGCCGCCGGAGCACATAGGGCGCGATCCGCCGGTGGATCTCCTCCACCGGGCAGCCCTTCCGACTGGGCAGCAGGCCCGGCTTCAGGTAATGGAAGATGGCCAGCAGCTCCTCCACCCGGTTCTCCAGGGGCGTGCCCGAGAGCCCCCAGCGCCACCGGGCCTCCACCCGGGCCACCGCCCGGTGCGTCGCGGTCTCGGGGTTCTTGATCCGCTGGATCTCGTCCAGGAGGATCAGGTCGTAGGCGGCGGGATCGGCCAGACCGGCCTTCAGGTCCTCCCGCCAGGTCTCGTAACCGGTCACGTGAACGTGCGCCTGGCTGCGCCAGTACCACTGGCGCCGCTTCCGGGGCCCCTCCACCGGCACCGCACGCAGGTCGGGCGCCCACCGCCGCAGCTTGTAGTACCAGTCGAAGATCAGCGTCTTGGGACACAGGATCAGGGCCCGCCCGACCTCGCCCCGGCGGATCAGCAGCCGCAGCGCGGCGATGGCCTGGATCGACTTGCCCAGCCCCATCTCGTCGCCCAGCAGGGCGACGGGGTGCTCCATCAGATACCGGGCCCCCTCCTCCTGATAGTCGTACAGCTCCTCGCCGGGCGGAGCGTAGAGGGCGCCCGGGTCCGGTGCCGCACCCTCCGGCGCTGCCGGCAGGTCAAAAAACAGCAGGGGTGCGTCCGGACTCTGGCTGCCCCACTCACTCTCGGCGAAGATGGCGGGGGCGGGCGGCAACCCGAGGCTCTGGGTGACCGTCGACAGACTCACGGCGCAGACTCCCCCCGTTCGCTGCATTCTTCGTCCGGGATAGTCTGCGCCGTGCGCATGTAAACATAACAGGGATGTTCTGGTCAAACGCACGTGCGGAGGTGTTGCTCACGATGGCCGATGCGGCGGAGATTCGCAAGTTCGGTGTGGAGCCGGATTTCGAGCGGTACACGTACGATCCCAACGCCTGCTCCTGGTGCGGCCAGCCGGTGCTGATCATCCAGTCCAAGGAGCGCATGCCGGGCTACCGCACCGAGGCGACGGCGTGCGAGAACTGCATGTCGAAGCTCTCGAAGCGGACGCGCGCCAAGGAGTTTCGCTGGGTCTTCCTGCAGGACTGGCGGCCCGAGTAGGCGGGCACAACTGGGTGAGGTGTTCGGCGGTGAAGCGGTGCATGCCGCTGCTTGCGGCTCTGGTTCTGCTGCACGGATGTTCGTCCGTCCCGACTCCCCAGCAGGTCACCGAAGCGCAGGCCCGGTCTTTCTTTGACCAGGCCGTACATGCAGCGCTCACTCATGATGATGTGACCACACTGTGCGATCTCGCCGGGTCTCGCACCAACTGTCTCCTTGACCTGGAAAGGTTGCAGGAACGAACCCCGACGGAGGCGCCGGAGATCCTGTGCACGTATGAGCTGCCATCGCAGCAGACGGAGCGAGCCGCGCTCGTCGGGGGTCAGGTCCTGGTCGTTGCCGGTGCGGACGGGAAAGGTGACCCGTATCAGACGGAAGTGCTGGTCTTCCACGATGGTCAGGACTTGAAGGGGACCAACATCGTCTGGTGGTCGAACCGAGGCATCGGGGCAGCGAAGCTGGTGGAAGACGGCGAGGGCAACGTGTATGCCATGGCTGCCACGGCCGGGCCGGAGGAACGCGATCCGTGCCGGGACCGCTGATCCGGAAGAACGGGCCGTTGAACAGAGCCATCCTCATGCCGGGCTTCACCTGGAGCTTGGAAGCGAAGCTCACCCTATCCCTCCGTTCAGGGCCGCAATCGTCTCCTGCGGCACCCGCACGGGTTCCCGGGGGATCCGGGCAAGGTCGAAGCACGGGATCAACTCCTGCGGCCGGACGGGCTCGGGACGGTCGATGAGGCCGGCCAGGTATGCGAGGTGGCCCGCCACCGCCTCGGGCCGGGTCCCCGCCGCCCGGATGCCTGCGAGGGTCACCGCGCCGTGGCGCTTGGCCAGGCGGGCGCCGTCCGGCCCCAGCAGGAGCGGCAGGTGTCCGAACTGCGGCACCGGCCAGCCGAGGGCGCGGTAGAGCAGGATCTGGCGAGGGGTGGAGTCCAGCAGGTCCCCGCCCCGCAGCACGTGGGTGACTCCCATCAGGGCGTCGTCCACCACCACGGCCAACTGGTAGCCGATCACCCCGTCGGCCCGCCGCACGACGAAGTCGCCGCCGGCCCCCGGCGGGAAGTGCTGCGGCCCGGCCACGAGGTCGACGAAGGCGACGGGCTCGTCGGGCAGGGCGAAGCGGAGCGAGGGCGTCTTGCCGCCGGCCTCCCGGGCGCGGCGCTCCTCGGGCGTCAGGCGGCGGCAGGTGCCGGGGTAGACCGGCCCCTCGGCGGCCAGCCCGTGGGGGGCGGAGGCGATGGCCATCAACTGCGCCCGGCTGCAGTAGCAGGGGTAGAGGTGACCGGCGGCCTGGAGCCGGGCCAGGGCCTCCGCGTACAGCTCCGTCCGCTCGGACTGGTAGTAGGGCCCGTGAGGGCCGCCCGCGCCGGGCCCCTCGTCCCAGTCGAGGCCCAGCCACCGGAGGTCATCGCAGGCCTGCCGGGCCAGCTCCGCCCGGGAGCGGGCCCGGTCGATATCCTCGATGCGCAGGATGTACCGGCCGCCCGCCCGGCGCACGTGGAGCCAGGACAGGAGGGCGGTGAGGGCGTTTCCCAGGTGGAGTACCCCGGACGGGGTGGGAGCGAATCGGCCGCAGAGCATGATGCGATCACCCGGCCTACCTATTCTGCGCCGGGGACCGGCTTGCCCTGCACGGCGGGGACAGGTTATTCTGTTCAGGAGCACACGGGACAAGGTTGGAGGGAATCGGTCGATGCACAGGCGTTGGCAGGCGGCCGCCGCGCTGCTCCTCACCCTGGCCCTGCTGGCCGGGTGCGGCGGGGCGGGCAGGCCGCAGGACGTGTACCGCAACCGGCCCCCCGCGGGCCAGGACAGCGCCCGGACCGGAGGCCAGCCGGGCGGCAGCCAGGCGGGCGGACAGAGCGACGTCGGGCAGCGTGAACCCAAGCAGTGGGACGCACCCCCGGCGATGGCCATCGACCCGGAGAAGCGCTACATCGCTACGATGGAGACCAGCATGGGCACCATGACCTTCGAGCTCTTCGCCAAGGAGGTGCCCCAGACCGTCAACAACTTCGTCTTCCTCGCCCGTGAGGGCTTCTACGACGGGGTGGTCTTCCACCGGATCATCAAGGACTTCATGATCCAGGGCGGCGACCCGACCGGCACCGGCACCGGCGGCCCGGGCTACACCATCCCGGACGAGTACCCGGTGCAGCGGCCCTACAAGCGTGGCACCCTGGCCATGGCCCGCACCAGCCTGCCCAACTCCGCCGGCAGCCAGTTCTTCATCTGCACCGGGCTGGAGTGCGGCGGCCTCGGCCGGCAGCCGGTCTACGTGATCTTCGGCCAGCTGCTGGAGGGCGACGACGTGCTGACGCAGCTGGAAGACGTTGAGGTCACCAAGGGCAACGACTTCGACCCGGTGCCCTCCACGCCGGTGGAGCCGCCGGTGATCAAGCGGGTGACCATCACCGAAGAGTGAGTGCCCACGCGCCCCTGCCCGCATCCGGGCGGGGGCGCTGCGTGAGGGCGCTGCACCCCGGGGCATGCGGCGGAGGGAGGAGTGCGGATGGCGGATGTAAGGCTGCTCCTGCCGGAGCCGGAGGCGGGCTGGGCCGCCTGGCTCGGGGAGGTGTTCCGGCGGCTGTCGGACGCGTTCGGGCCGCGCCACTGGTGGCCCTCGGCCCTGGCGCCGGCGCCGGCGAAGGCCGGGCCGTTGGAGATGATCGCGGGGGCGATCCTGGTGCAGAACGTGGCCTGGACCAACGCGGAGAAGGCGGTGCGGGCCCTGGCGGAGGCGGGGCTCCTGGACGTGGCGGCGCTCCACGCGGCCCCCGTGGAGAAGATCGAAGTGCTCATCCGGCCGGCGGCCTACTTCCGGCAGAAGGCCCGGCGGCTGAAGGAGTTGGCCGCGCACGTGACCGCACGCCACGGGGGCGAGCTGGCCGCGATGCTGCGCCAGCCCCTGGCCGACCTGCGGGCGGAGCTGCTGGCGCTCAAGGGTATCGGGCCCGAGACGGCCGACTGCATCCTCTGCTATGCCGCAGGCCTCCCCGTGATGGCGATGGACGCCTACACCCGGCGCATCTTCTCCCGGGTGGGCCTCTTCGACCCCGGCGTGCGCTACGGCGAGATGCAGGCCTTCTTCCACGCCCACCTGCCTGAGGACCCCGACCTGCGGGGCGAGTTCCACGCCCTGATCGACGCCCTGGGCAACCGCCTCTGCCGAAAGCGGGAGCCCCGCTGCGCCGAGTGTCCGCTGCGGGACCTCTGCGGGCGCGTGGGCGTGGATGCGGATGCGGGATCGTGAGGGAGGAGCGCCCGTGCGCATCATCTTCAAGGACAAGAAGAACTCGTCGGGCACGATCAAGGACGGCGAGATCGTGCTCTACATCTCCAGCCGCCTGCCGAAGGCGGTCCAGGCGCGCCACATCGAGCAGTTGACGCAGCGGCTGGCCCCCCGGCTGGAGCGGGCCCGCCGTGCCGCCCTCTCTGGGCAGGACCCGCTGCTCGGCCTCACCCCCTCGCCCGTCACCGACGACGCCGCGCTGGAGGCCTGGGCGCGGCGGATCAACGCGCAGTTCTACGGGTTCCGCATGGGCCGGGTCCGCTTCCGCAAGCAGGAGTCCCGCTGGGGCTCCTGCAGCGGCCGGACCCGGAACATCCAGATCAGCCACCGGCTCCGGGGCGGCCCCCACGAGCTGCTGGAGTATGTGCTGATCCACGAGATCGCCCACCTGGGCGAGCTGAACCACAGTTCCCGCTTCTGGGCGCTGGTGGAGCGGGCCTGCCCCGACTGGCGGGAGCGGCGCCGCCTGCTGCGCCGCTATGAGGAGTACCTGAAGAGCCTGCCTGCGGCAGAAGGTTCCTTATCCACCACAGCGAACTTCTCCAGGCAACGTGCGTTCGCCGAAGAGGGGGATGGACGCGATGGCCGACTTTGAGCGGCTGGGCCTGTTCTACCTGGGACGCAACTACGACCCGGAACGGCAGCAGCCCACCGATGAGCTCACGCTCTACAACGCCCGGGACCTGACCACCCATGCGATCTGCGTGGGCATGACGGGCAGCGGCAAGACCGGCCTCTGCATCACCCTGCTGGAAGAGGCAGCCATCGACGAGATTCCGGCGATCGTCATCGACCCGAAGGGCGACATCGCCAACCTGCTGCTCACCTTCCCGGACCTGCGCCCCGAGGACTTTGCGCCCTGGGTCGATGAGGACGAGGCCCGCCGCCAGGGGCGCACCGTACAGGAGTATGCGGCCCAGCAGGCGTCCCTGTGGGAGGAGGGGCTGCGGGAGTGGGGGCAGGGTCCCGAGCGGATCCGCAGGCTGCGCGCAAGCGCCGATTTTGCCATCTACACGCCGGCCAGCAGCGCCGGCATCCCGGTCTCGGTCCTGGGCTCCTTCGCCGCCCCGCCGGCCGCCGTGCTCGAGGACGCGGAGGCGCTCCGAGAGCGGGTGACCGCCACCGCCAGCAGCCTGCTGGCCCTGCTGGGCATCGAAGGGGACCCCAACCTCAGCCGGGAGCACCTGCTCATCGCCCGGATCCTGGACCACAACTGGCGGGCCGGGCAGAGCCTGGACCTGATCGCGCTGATCCAGCAGATCCAGTCGCCGCCCTTCGACCGGGTGGGCGCCCTCGAACTTAACGCCTTCTATCCCGCCGCAGAACGCTTTGCCCTGGCGATGAAGCTGAACACCCTCATCGCCTCGCCCGGCTTCGAGGCCTGGCTGACGGGCGTGCCGCTGGAGATCGATCAGCTGCTCTACACGCCGCAGGGCAAGCCCAGGGTCGCCATCTTCTCGATTGCCCACCTGGGCGATGCGGAGCGGATGTTCTTCGTGTCGCTCCTGCTCGAGCAGGTCCTGGGCTGGATGCGGGCCCAGCCCGGCACCAGCTCCCTCAGGGCGCTGCTGTACATCGACGAACTGTTCGGCTACCTGCCGCCCGGGTCCAACCCGCCGTCCAAACGGCCGCTGCTCACGCTGCTCAAGCAGGCCCGGGCCTTCGGGCTGGGCGTCGTGCTGGCCACGCAGAACCCGGTCGACCTGGACTACAAGGCCATCTCCAACGCCGGCACCTGGTTCATCGGCCGCCTGCAGACCGAGCGGGACAAGCAGCGCCTCATGGACGGGCTGGAGAGCGCCGACGGCGGCCTGCCCCGTGCCGAGCTGGAGCGGCTGCTCTCGCACCTCGGCAACCGGGTGTTCCTGCTGCACAACGTCCATGCCGACGGGCCGGTCCTCTTCACCGCCCGCTGGGCGATGTCCTACCTGCGGGGCCCGCTGACCCGGCAGCAGATCCAGCGGCTGATGGATCCCTACAAGGCGGCGCAGGCCGCCGCGCCCGCAGGCGGGGTTCCTGCGGCGGCGAGCAGGACAGCCGCTGCCGGCGGGCCTGTCGCGGCCCCCCACCCCCCGTCCGGTGCGTCGGGTGCCGCCCGCCCGGTCCTTCCGCCCGATGTGCCCCAGTACTATGCCCCGCTGCGCCGGCGGCCACCGTCGGCCGGCTCCGTGGAGTACCGGCCCTACTGTCTGGGGGCGGCACGGGTGCGGGTCTACGACCGGAAGGCGGGGGTCGACGAGACGCAGGACGTCCTGCTCGTGGCGCCCCTGCGCGACGGCGTGCTCCCGCTCTCGTGGGAGGAGGCGGAGAGGCCCGCCTTCGCACTGGACGACCTGGATCGTGAGCCCCCGGCCGATGGGTCGTACGGTCCGCTGCCCCCCGAGGCCGCGAGTGCCCGCAGCTACACCCGGTGGAAGAACGAGCTGATCAGCGAGCTGCCCAGGCTGCACGGGGTCCCCCTCTTCAGGAGCCCCTCGCTGGGCCTGGTCTCCGCGCCGGGCGAATCCGAGCGGGAGTTCCGCCTGCGGGTGCAGACCCGCGCCCGGGAGCAGCGCGATGCCAAGATGGACGCCCTGCGGAACCGCTACGCCAGCAAGCTGCGGACGCTGGAGGACCGGCTCCGGCGGGCCGAGGAGCGGTACCAGAAGGAAGTGCAGGAGTCCCGCAGCGAGCTGTTCAACACAGCCCTCTCGGTGGGATCGAGCCTGCTGCGAGCCCTCACCGGCAGCCGCTCGATCACACAGGCGACCACGGCCGGCCGGTCGGTGAGCAGGGCCTGGCAGCAGCAGCAGGATGTCAGCCGGGCGGCCTCGAACGTCGAGGCGGTGCGGGCGCAGATCGCCGAGCTCGAGGCGGAGCTGGAGCGGGAGGCACGGGCGGTCGAGGAGCAGTTCCAGGCCATGGCGCACGAGGTGGAACCGATCACGATCCGGCCCGGCAAGGCCAACATCGATGTCCGGCTGGTGGCGCTGGTCTGGATGCCCTTTGGCCGGGACGAGTCGGGCGCCCCCGTGCCGCTCTGGTAGCCAGATCTGCCGCAGGCCAACAGGGGAAGGGTGGATATGGGTTGAGCGCGATCATCGAGGTCAAGGGGCTGCGCAAGGAGTTCAAGGTGGCCCGCCGGAAGGAGGGCGCCTTCGCGGCGCTGCGGACGCTCTTCTCCCGCGAGTTCGACACCAAGGTGGCCGTCAACGACGTCTCCTTCACCATCCAGCCCGGCGAGCTTGTGGGCTACATCGGGCCCAATGGGGCCGGCAAGTCGACCACCATCAAGATCCTGACCGGCATCCTCGTGCCCACGGCGGGGGAGGTGCGGGTGCGGGGGTTGGTGCCGTATCACCGGCGGGTGGAGAACGCCCGCCAGATCGGCGTGGTCTTCGGCCAGCGCACGCAGCTCTGGTGGGACCTGCCGACCATCGAGTCGTTCCAGCTGCTGCAGCACATCTACAAGGTTCCCAAGGAGCGGTACCAGCGCAACATGGACCGGTTCCGGGAGCTGCTGGGCCTGGACGAGTTCCTGAACACCCCGGTGCGGCAGCTCTCGCTGGGCCAGCGGATGCGCGCCGACCTGGCCGCGGCCCTGCTGCACGACCCGGAGGTCGTCTACCTGGACGAGCCCACCATCGGCCTGGACGTGGTGGCCAAGGAGAAGATCCGGGACTTCATCCGGGCCATCAACCGGGAGCGGGGCGTGACGGTGATCCTGACCACCCACGACATGCAGGACATCGAGAAGATCTGCGAGCGCATGATCCTGATCGACCGCGGCACGGTGATCTACGACGGACCGGTGGCGCAGATCAAGGAGCGGTTCGGCAAGCAGCGGACGCTGGTCGTGGACCTGGAGCCCAACGGCCAGCTGCCGGAAGTTGCGGTGGAGGGGGCGGAGGTGGTCCGCCGGGAGGCGAACCGGATCTGGCTGCGCTTCAACCGGGACGAGCTCTCGGCCAGCGAGCTGATCTCCCGGGTCTCGGCCCGCTACGCCATCCGCGACCTGACGGTGGAGGAGCCGGAGATCGAAGGGATCATCTCCCGCATCTACCAGGAAGGGATATAGCGCGGGATCCAGGGCATCCGCGGGTGCAGCGACCAGGAAGGGATACGGCTCGGGATCCAGGGCAAGCCTCGGATGCAACTGCCAGGAAGGGATACAGCTCGGGATCCAGGGAGTCCGCGGGTACAGCTGCTCGGAAGGGCTGCAGCCCGGGGTCGTGGGCATCGCGGCGGCACGCGCAAGACGGGGGCTGCCCCGGCAGAGGTCTCTCTGCGGGGGCAGCCCCTGAAATGTCCTGTGGTCTGCCGCCTAGTATGGATTGCAGGCGATGCCCTCCACGTCGGGCACCTGCTCGGGCGAGTTGCAGGCGGGCCGGTAGTACTCGAAGAGGCTCCGCACGCAGCCCTTGCGCTCGGTCTCGTCGGCCACCACGGCGTAGGAGTAGGCCACCTCGTCCGTGGCGATGCGCGCCTTGGCACACGGGCTGATGCCGGCGGCCTGCGGATCGCCCTCCACGATGGTGCCCATGTAGGCCAGCAGCGTGCTGTACAGGTTGCTCGCCTGGCCCACGTAGAAGACCTCCCATGCGCCGTCGGCCAGGCGCGCGTGCAGCTTGAAAACGCCGGGCTTCTGCGGAACGTCTACAATGTCGAGGGGATGGGCGAACCGCCCGCCCTTCCAGTCCAGCCCCAGGATGGTCATCCAAGCCACGGGTTGCTCCCCTTTCGCGCAGGGTCTTCGCGACGATTCCGTCCTACTTGGTGACTATTTCACCACGCACCATTGGCCTGTATCGTAGCACAAACTGCCCATTCCGTCCAGAGGAGGCGGCTCGCAGGCGCCAGACGATGGCAGCCTGCCGGGGAAGGGAGAACAGGCGAAAGCGGCGAATCCAGCCTCGGTTCCCTCTAAGTCTTGATGGTGTATGCTTTGATAATGCTTGCCCGACGCCGCGTCGTGGAACCCATGGCGCCGCGGGCTCTGCCAGGGGAGTTATGCGTGTGAAGCGTGCGCTGATATGGCCTGTGCTGCTTATGATCCTGGTCGGCTGCACCGCCCTTTCCGCCGTGCCGGCGGACGGGCCGGGCAGCGGCCCGCCTGCGGAGGGGCCGGCGGATCCCGGCGCAGCGCCCGTGACGGGATCCGGTGCCGGGGACGCCGAAGCACCTGGTTCGACGGCCGGTCCGGAGCCCGGCGGCTCTGCCGGCGAACCGGGGACCGCGCCCGGCGACGACCGCCAGGTGACCATCACGTTCGTGGGGGACATCATGCTGGGCCGCATTCCGGGCGAGCACATCGCCAGGGGCGAGGATCCTTTCGCCGGCGTGGCCGACGTGCTGACCCAGGCCGACCTGACCGTCGGCAACCTGGAGTGCGTCATGTCCACACTGGGAGAGCCCATCCCCAAGTGGTTCAACCTCCGCTGCGACCCGAGCGCCGTGACGGTGCTGGCCCGGTACATGGACGCCGTCTCCGTGGCGAACAACCACTCCGGCGACTACGGCAAGGAGGCCTTCGTCGATCAGCTCCAGCAGCTGAGGGCGGGCGGGGTGCCCTACTTCGGCGGCGGCATGAACTTCGCCGAGGCGCACCAGCCGCTGATCCTGGAGCGGAACGGCCTCAAGGTGGCGCTCCTGGGCTACAACAACGTGGAGCTGCGCAGCTACGAGGCCGGCCCCGACACGCCCGGGCTCGCCTGGATCGAGCTGGACCAGCTGGCCGCGGACGTGCGGTCGGCCAGGGAGCAGGCCGACATCGTGGTGGTCTACCCGCACTGGGGCTACGACTACATGCCCTGGCACGCCGAGGACCAGGCTGAGATCGCCCGGGTGGCCATCGACGCGGGGGCCGACCTGGTGGTGGGCACCCACCCGCACGTGACGCAGCCCGTGGAGATCTACAACGACCGGCTGATCGCCTACAGCCTGGGCAACTTCATCTTCGACGACTTCGTGGATGTGGGCCCCGAGCTGGACGAGCCGTCCCGCATCAGCTGGGTCCTGACCGTGACCCTGGGCCGGGACGGCATCAGCCGCTGGGAGACGCGGGTGGCCCGAACGGACGACCGCGGCTTCCCGCAGTGGCTGGAGGGGGTCGCCTCGCCGTGCAGCGACGGGGCGCCCGAAGAGGGGTACCTCTGCTACCCGGGCTAGAAGGCTGGCGGATCAGTGTGTAATCACCGTTGTCCAATCGTGTGTCTGGTGGGCTGCAGGCGCCCGTGGGTGGCGCCGGCAGCCCACCTCGTCGCTGCGGGACCGTCCGTCGCCTCCGCGGGGCAGAATAACGCCGGAAGGAGGCGATGGGCCATGACGCGTGCAGAGGCGCTGGAGCGGCTCAAGTTCCTGTACGACCAGGTGCACCAGACGGCGGAGCGGCAGGAGCACCTGCAGGCGCGCCTGCCGCTGGATATCGAGCCCCAGTCGCTGAACTACGACGAGGATCTGGAGCGATTGCGCGGGGAGTACAACCGGTTGGTGCAGGCGGCAGAGGCCGAGGGGATCCTCTCCGCCGCCGACCTGGAGCAGCAGGGCCTCCCTGCCCGCATGGAATCCTGAGCGCGCACCGCTGCGGTGCGCAGCCCACAGCCCCGGATCTGGCGATGCGCCGGCGCCTACCCGAGCTGAATCGGCAGATCGAGCGCGATGGCGGAGCGGCAGAGCCGCGTGAGGGCGTACCAGACGCCCACGGGCCCCCCGAGGGCGGCGATCTCCTCATCGTCCTCGGGCAGCGCCCGCGCCCGGGCCATCGCCGCGGGGAACCGCTCGGCCAGGACCGGCTCCAGGGCGGTCAGCTCGGCCAGCAGGGCGACGGCCGAGCCCAGCGAGAGATCGCCCAGCACGAAGGACTGGGGGAAGTCGTAGGGGACGTAGAGGCCCGAGTCGCCGGCGTGGTTGATCAGGTGGTTGAACTGGAGCCCGGCCTTCACCCGCCCCTCCTGGTAGTCCGCGACGGAGTGGCCGTGCTGTGCCGCGGCCAGCGCACGCAGGGCCTCCAGGTCGTCCATGGTCCCGACGACCGCCGACGGCCCTTCTTCGGTGCGCGGCTCGGCGAGGTGGGTCTCCAGGAAGTACAGCAGGTTCAGCGCCTCGTCGATCGCGCGGGCCCTCTCCCGGTCTTCGAGCTGCATGAGGGCCAGCTCCTCGGGGTCCTCCTCGCCGGTGGTCAGGCGGTAGCTCTCGATGGTCAGGACCAGCGGGGCGACGGCAGCTAGAATTTCCAAGGGTGTTGCGCTTCCTTTCTGCTCAGAACGGATGGGGCGACGCCATCGGCCACTGGTGCGCGTCGGACGCCTCGCGGTCGCACCGGCTCCAGGCGCCGAGCGCGGCCTCGAGCACCGCGCAGGCCAGGCGGTTGGTGAGGCCGCCGGCGTCCCGGTCGGGGTGATACTCGACCAGGTCCATGGCGATCAGGTTCCGTCCGCGGACGATGGCCTTCACCAGGTCGACGGCCTCATCCCGGGTGAAGCCGCCGGGCACTGGCGTCATCGTGCCGGGGGCATCAGCCGGGTCGACGGAGTCGATGTCGAAGGAGAGGAAGACGTTGGGCCGCAGCCCGGCCAGGATCTGCTCCCTCCGGGCCCTGACCTCGGCGGGCGTGAGCACCTCGACCCGCTTTGCGGCCAGGAGGCGCCGCTCGCCCGGATCCAGATCGCGGATGCCCCAGAGGTGCAGCCGGTCCGGCGTGATGACCCGGCCCAGGGCGTCCGGCAGGAGGCCGGCGGCCAGCGAGAGCACCATGCCGTGGGGGTTGCCCGTGGGCGAGGTCTCGATGGTGTTGAAGTCGCCGTGGGCGTCGACCCAGACCACGTCAAAGTCGTCGCCAAGCTCTGCCAGGGCCATGATGGTGCCCAGCGAGGTGGAGTGGTCGCCGCCGATGGTGAGGAGCAGGTCGCCGGGCCGGGTGACCCGGAGCCAGTGATCCCGCTGCCGCCGGGCGGCCTCGACCACCTTCGCCACGCGGGTGGGAGCCGGGTCGGAGGTGAGCCCGGGCGGCACGGCCATGTCGCCGTGGTCGACGACGTGGGGGTCGTGGCGCCGGAGCGCCTGCAGCAGGCCGGAAGCCCGCAGCGCCTCGGGCCCGTGGCGCACGGCGCTGCGCGGAAGGCCGAGAGTGGTGGGAAAGCCGAGTACGTGTATGGTCATCGCGTGACTGCGCCCCCAGTATTCGAAAGAGTATATTCAATGTGGTATATGCACTTCTGCATATTCGTGTTCCACCGGGGCGATTCCTTCCCGATCGGTTATTGAATGGCTTCCGGGCGAAAGCTAGGGTCAGGAGGGTGGTCAGATGCCGAAGAAGGCTAAGGGCACGGCGAACAAGGCCCGGCAGAAGAAGCCGAAGGAGCTGACGCCGCTGGACCGTCTGAAGCTGGAGATCGCACAGGAGCTGGGGCTGAGCGAGAAGATCGCCCGGGCCGGCTGGGCGGAGCTGACCGCTGCGGAGTCCGGCCGGCTGGGCGGCATCCTGAACCGGCGGCTGAAGGAGCTGCAGTGCGTCATCGGCCCCAAGGGCACGCTCATTCCCAGGGCATAGGATGCCCCGGCCGTCCGGGCGCCGCCCGCGCACGGCGCCGGTGCGGACCCCCTGGCCGTTCCGCGGCCAGGGGGTCTGTCTGTCAGGCTCGTCGACCGCACATCAGGTTGGACTGAGCGACGGGCGAAAAAGTGTTGGCATTAGCCGATTAAGTTAGCGCGTGTGCCGGCGGCGGAGTCGCGCAGGGGGACGGGGCGGCACCTCCCATGGGCGCAGGGCGAGAGGACTAGGCCTCCACCGGCGCCCCCGCTGCAACCCGGGCGAGTTCCCCGTGGCGGAAGCAGTCGACCAGGTGGTCGTTGACCATCCCGACGGCCTGCATGTACGCGTAGCAGATCGTGGGCCCCACGAAGGCGAAGCCCCGCTTCTTCAGGTCACGGCTCATCGCCACGGATTCCGGGCTGCTGGAGGGCACCTCGGCGGGGTCGGTCCAGTGGTTGACCCGCGGCACACCGTCCACGAAGCGCCAGATGTAGTCGGCGAAGGTGCCGAACTCCTCCTGGACCTTGAGGAAGGCGCGGGCGTTCCGGATCGCGGCCTCGATCTTCATGCGGTTGCGGATGATCGTGGGATCGGCCAGCAGAGCCGCAACCTCTTCCGGGCCGAAGCGGGCCACCGCCTCCGGGTGGAAGTCGGCGAACGCCCTGCGGTAGGCGGGGCGGCGCTGCAGGATCGTCGTCCAGCTGAGGCCGGCCTGTGCGCCTTCTAGCACCAGGAACTCGAACAGGGTGCGGTCGTCGCGGACGGGTGCGCCCCACTCGGCGTCGTGGTAGGCGACGAGGAGCGGAGTGGTGGCCCAGCTGCACCGGTGCGTGACCATGGGGGACACTCCTCGTATGCTAGCGGTCAGAGACCGCTAGTTTACTTTTTCGGGTCATTTCTCGGAAACTGGTCTTGAAGGCCAGAGAGGGGGAAGAGCTGCCACACTCCTGCAGGGCGATGAGGAGGCGGGAAGCTGCCTCGGAGTCGCTGCTTCGAAAGACTGCTCCCCTCGGCCAGGCGCCAGTTGCCAACACGCTGGTTGCGCACCCGGCAGTTTGCGGGCGCCGGAACGCAGCAGGCCCGGCGGTGCACCCCCGCACCCGGGACGGTGCTGATCACACGCGAGGCTGCATTCACGCCTGGCCCCGAGGGCGACCCGATCCCTCTTTGCGCCTCAGTCCCTCAGAAGGGAGGTGACAGCGTGCACACCCTGTTTGTTGGCATTGACGTCAGCATGCACACCAACGAGGTGCTGGCGATGCTCCAGGACGGGCGGGAGGTGGACAGCTTCCGGGTCGCCAACGACCTGCCAGGTGCGGAAGCCCTGGTGGAGCGCCTGGTAAAACTGGTAACCTCCCGCCGACTGGAGCGGGTGGTGCTCGGGGTCGAGGCGACCGGCATTTACTCCTGGCACCTCGTCCAGCACCTGCGGCAGGCACCGGCTCTACAGCCCTTTCAGCCTGTCGTCCACACCTTCAACCCCAAGGTGGTACGCGGCTTCAAGCAAGCGTACCCGGAGCTACCCAAGACCGACCGGGTTGACGCCTGGGTCATCGCTGACCGGCTGCGGTTCGGCCGCCTGCCGGCTCCAGGGGTTCTGGAGGACCGTTACGAGGCGTTGCGGCGCCTCACGCGGACCCGGTACCACTTGGTGCAGGATCTCGTCCGGGCGAAGCAGCGCTTCTTGAACGCTCTGTTCCTGAAGTTCAGTAGCTTTGCCCAGGACAAGCCGGTGGGAAGGACCTTCGGCGCCACCGCCCTGGCCTTCACGGTCGAGACGGAGTGCATCGAAGTGCTGGCCGCCACGCCCATCGAGGAACTGGTGGAGCGTGTGGCCCGGTACAGCCGGGGCCGGATCGGCGATCCGGAGGCGGTGGCTGCGGCGGTGCAGAAGGCCGCCCGCAGTTCCTACCGGCTGCCTAAGGCCCTGGCGGATCCGGTCAACCTGGAGCTGGCAACTCACCTGAGGCTGATCCGCTCCCTGGAGGAGCAGATCGAGACCCTGTCCAGGCCCATCGAGGAACTGCTGGCGACCATCCCCAACACGCTGGGGTCGGTCAAGGGCCTGGGACCGGTCTACGTGGCCGGCATCGTGGCAGAGATCGCCGACATCTGGCGCTTCCGTAACCACAACGCCGTGGCCAAGTACGCCGGCCTGGCCTGGTCTCGCCACCAGTCTGGCAAGTTCGAGTCTGAGGAGACCCGCCTGATCCGCACGGGAAACCGCTACCTGCGGTATTACCTGATCGAAGCCGCTTGCAGCCTCGCGGTGCACGACGCTGAGTTCAAGCGGTACTATCAGCGGAAGAAGGCCGAGTCCAAGACCCATGCCCACCAACGTGCCCTCGCGCTGACGGCCCGCAAACTGGTCCGGCTGGTGGACCACCTGCTGAGGTCCAACCGGCTGTACAACCCACTCGGGGCACCCACCCGGTAGAAACAGGGTGGCATGCCATCTAGCTCCACCCACAACCCTGGTTGGTGTGGGTCAGGTTGGTTATTGCCTTCACACCGCTGAACCTTGATAAATCACCTGCATTATGTCAACTCACCCCTCTTGACATGTCACCGCTGGTCTTCCCACTGTGTGGTTGGCTGAGTCAGCCGTACTCTCGCGATCATCATCTGGATCTGCTGGCTATATTCTCCACCTTCATCCGAACTCCTGCTCGGTGCAGGGAGAAAATTCGTTCCCCCATTCTGAGGCAAGGGCGGCCCCGTAGCGATACTGGCCACGGGGCTGAAGCGGCGCCTGTTGCCACGGCCGGCAGCGGCGCCGGCCACCGCCGCGGGCGGTGTTACTCGATGTAGATCATCTTCCGGGTCATGCCGCCGTCCACCACCAGCTGCTGGCCGGTGATGAAGCCGGACTGCAGCGGGTCGGCCAGGAAGAGCGCGGCCGCGGCGATATCCTCGGGCCGCCCCACCCGGCCCACCGGGTGCTGGGCGTGGTCCTCGGGGCGCAGCTCCTCGCCGACGACGTCGATCCAGCCCGGCAGGATGGCGTTCACCCGGACCGCCGGCCCCAGCGTCATGGCCAGGGCGTGGGTGAGGGCGAGGATGCCCCCCTTGCTGGCGGAGTACGCCTCGGTGTTGGGCTCGGACATCAGGGCCCGGGTGGAGGCGATGTTCACGATGGCGGCCTGCCCCGCCGCCCGCAGGAGGGGCGCGGCGTAGCGGGACATCAGATACGTGCCCCGCAGGTTGACGGCGATCACCCGGTCGAACTGGGCCACCGGGGTCGACTCCAGGGGGCCGAACTGCGAGATGCCGGCGTTGTTTACCAGCACGTGCAACACGGGGCCGACCTGGTTCAGGAAGCCGCGAACCTGTTCCTCGTCCGCCACGTCGCAGCGGTGCATCTCCACCCCGTCCACCGGCAGCGGGTCCACGTCGGCCCCCAGGACCCGGGCGCCCTCGGCGGCGAAGGCCAGGGCGGTCGCCCGGCCGATGCCCCGGGCGGCGCCTGTGACGACCACGACCTTGTCTGCGAACCGCATCTGAGACCTCTCCTTCGTCGGTACTCCGATTCGTCTTCCACGTTCGCTTCGAGGAATGCTTCTCCCTCTCTGGCAGCACGCGGGAGCCGTCCCAGGCCATCGCGCAGCAGAGCCGGGGGTCCGCCCCCCGGCTCCCTTCACTAGCGCTCATTCTTCGCCTTCGGATCAAAATAGTCGCGTAACCCGTCGCCCAGCAGGTTCACCGACAGCACAGCCAGCATCACGAAGAGCCCCGGGAACACCGCCAGCCACCAGGCCTCCGGCAGGTACTGCCGGCCCGAGGCCAGCATCTCGCCCCAGTCCGACGTGGGGGGCTGGGTGCCCAGGCCCAGGAAGGAGAGCGAGGCGGTGGTGAGGATGGCGGAGCCGACGGAGAGCGTGGCCTGCACCAGCAGCGGGCTCAGGATGTTGGGCAGCAGGTGGCGCATCAGGACCCTGCCGTGCGAGGCGCCGGCCGCCTGGGCGGCGGCGACGTACTCCCGCTCCCTCAGCGTCAGGACCTGCCCCCGCACCAGCCGGGCGTAGCCGGGCAGCGAGACCACGGCCACGGCCAGCATGGCGTTCAAGAGCCCCGGGCCCAGCGTGCCCACGATGGCCAGCGCCAGGAAGATCATCGGGAAGGCCAGCAGCACGTCCAGCAGCCGCATCAGGACCTGATCCCAGCGGCCGCCCATGTAGCCGGCGACCAGGCCGATCAGGGTGCCGGCGGTGGCGCCCAGCACCACCGGCACCACACCGGCCACCAGGCTCACCCGGCCGCCGTACAGCACCCGGGAGAGCAGGTCCCGGCCGAACTCGTCGGTGCCGAAGGGGTGGCCGGCCGAGGGCGGCTGCAGCCGGATCTTCCAGTCCTGCAGGTTCGGGTCGTGGGGGGCCAGGTGCGGTGCCAAGAGGGCCGAGAGCACGAGCAGGAGGAAGACCACCAGCCCGGCCACGGCCAGCCGGTTGCGCGCGAAGCGCCTCCAATTAGTCATAGCGTATCCGCGGGTCTAGCCCCGCGTACCCCAGGTCGACGATCAGGTTGACCAGGCTGAAGACCACCGCCACGAACAGGATGCAGCCCTGGATCAGCGGCAGGTCGCGCCCCCGGATGGCGTCCACCGTCAGCCGGCCCAGGCCCGGCAGGCTGAAGACCGACTCCACCACCACGGCGCCGCCCAGGAGGCCGCCGAACTCCAGCCCCAGGGTGGTCAGCACCGGGATGAAGGCGTTGCGCAGGGCGTGGCGGAACACCACGCTGCGCTCCGCCAGCCCCTTGGAGCGGGCGGTGCGCACATAGTCGTCCCGCAGCGACTCGATCAGCGACGAGCGGGTCATCCGGGCGATGAAGGCGATGGAGGCCAGCGCCACGGTCGTGGCCGGCAGCACCATGTGCCGCCAGGTGCCGGTCCCCGAGGGCGGCAGCAGCCGCAGCTCCAGGGCGAAGAGCTGCATCAGCAGGATCCCCACCCAGAAGGTGGGCATGGAGACGCCCAGCAGGACGATCAGCATCACCAGGTAGTCGAGCCAGGTGTTCCGCCTGACCGCCCCCACCACGCCCAGCGGGATGCCTACCAGCGCGGCCAGGGTCAGGGAGATCACCGTCAGCCGCAGCGTGGTGGGGAAGCGGGCTGCGATCTCGCCCGCCACGGGCCGGTCGCCCCGGAAGGAGCGGCCCAGGTCGCCCTGGACCGCTCCCGCGAGGAAGTCGAAGTACTGCTCATACCATGGGCGGTCGAGCCCCAGCTGGTGCCGCAGCCGCTCGATGTCCTCCGCCGACGCCCCCTGCGCCTCCTGCCCGAGGATCGCCCGGGTCGGGTCGCCGGGGGTGAGGTAGAAGAGGAGGAAGACCAGCAGCGTCACCCCGAACAGCACGGGCAGCACCAGCAGGAGCCGCCGCGCGGCGTAGCGCAGCATGGGTGCTACTTCACTTCGGCCTGGCGCAGGTCGAGGTTGATGCTGGAGAACGGGTAGACCTCGCCCTGCAGCCGGTCGTTCTTGGCGTAGGAGGAGAGCGGGTAGTACAGGTTCAGGTACGGCAGGTCGGCCTGCACCTGCTCCTGAATCTGCCGGTAGAGGGCCTTCCGCTGGCCCTCGTCGGTGGTCGACCGGGCCTCCTCCAGCCACTGGTCCACCTGGGTGTTGGCGTAGAACGCCTTGTTGTCGGCCCCGTGCTGCAGCGAGTGGAGCAGGGCGTAGAATGTGTAGTCGGCGTCCATCGTCACGGTGCCCCAGGAGGAGAGCCAGAGGCCGTGGTCGTCGGCGGCGATCGCCTCGGCGAAGGCGCCGTAGTCGGTGACCACCACTTCGAGGTCGATGCCGATCTGGCTCAGCTGCGCCTGGATCGCCTGGGCGATCTGCTGGTTCTCGGCGCCCTCGTAGGTGTTGAGCCGGAGCTTCAGCGGCGTGGTCACGCCGGCCCGGGCCAGGAGCGCCTTGGCGCCCTCGGGATCGTACTCGGGGCCGTCCAGGTCAACCGCAGCGCCGAACACGGTGGGCGGCACCAGGGCGTTGCCGAACTGGGCCATGCCCTGCCGGAGCGTCTGCACGATGCCCTCGCGGTCGATGGCCATGGCGATGGCCTCCCGGACCTCAGGTGTGGCCAGCGGGCCGGTCTTCATGTTGAAGCCCAGGAACATGGAGCCCCAGCCCAGGAAGCGGGTGGCGGAGAGCTGCGGGTCGTTCTCGATCTCGGCGAACCGCTCGGGCTGCACGCCCGTGATCAGGTCGACGGTGCCCGCCTTCAGCTCGGTCAGCTGGGTGCCGGCCTCGGGGATGACCCGCAGGACCACGGTCTCCAGCTTGGGCTTGCCGCCCCAGTAGTCGGGGTTCGCCTTCAGGGTGACGGAGTCGCCGGCCTTCCAGTCAGCCAGGAGGAAGGGGCCGGTGCCCGCCGGGTTCTTGGAGAGGTCACCCTCCGCCGCCTTGGGGCTGACGATGGCCGTCACCGGGTGGGAGAGGTGGGCCAGCAGCGGCGCGAAGGGCGTGCTGGTGCGGATGCGGACCGTGGTCTCGTCCACCGGCGTGATCTCCTCGATCATGTTGACGATGAAGGCGCCGGGGCCCTTGGTCTCCGGGTTCGCCAGCCGCTCCAGGCTGAACTTCACGGCCTCCGCGTTGAACGGGGTGCCGTCGGAGAACTTCACGCCCTCCCGCAGCTTGAACTCCCAGGTGGTCTCGTCCACCGGGGTCCACTCGGTGGCCAGCCGCGGCTGCAGCGACCCGTCGGCCGCCCGGAAGAGCAGCGTCTCGTAGAGCTGGTTGGTGACGGTGAAGACGTAGCCGTTGAAGCTCTTGTGCGGATCCAGCGTGGTGGGGTCGCCGCTGATGGCGATGGTGATGGACTGCGCCGGCGGGGTCGTCTGGCCGCCGGTCTGCGGGGACGGGGTCTGATTCTGGTTCTGGTTGTTGGCGCCGCAGGCGGAGAGCACAGCCAGGCTCAGCGCCAGCAGCAGGGGAAGCAGCCTCTTCTTCACAGGGCAGCACCTCACTTGATCACTGGAATGTGGCGTCGTTAGGGGGTTTCCGGGAATCCCGGAACCGGTGTGGCGGAAGGGTGCGAATTTGAGTTTGTTGATCGGATACATCGGGATTCTGCGTGCCGCCACTGGGTTATTATGCCTTACAACCTCGCAAATTTCCATAACGAATTAGGCCCAGTTTGGCGGGCGGGCTGCATCCTTCAGTGTTCCCGCACGAGGCGGCGCCGCACCCGCCTTCTCCGCCGGCGCTGCTGAACGCCCGACCCGCACTGGCGGAGGCACGATCCAGTCGATTGGCCGCGCAACCAGGTCGAATGGCCGCCGGACCTGCGGCATGGCAAACCTGACGAGCGAACGGCGGCGTCCGGAGCGGCAGCCCGTCAGGGCAGGAAACGATACAGGGGGCGGAAGCGTGGACTACCGGGAGAAGAGCTTCTGGCTTGAGACCGCGGGGGCGTACGCGGAGCGGCCGCCCCTCGCGGGCGATCACGTGGCGGACGTGTGCATCATCGGCGGCGGGTTCACCGGGATCTCCGCCGCGCTCCACCTGAAGGAGCGGGAGCCCGGGCTGCGGGTGGTGGTGCTGGAGTCGGCGGTGGTGGGATACGGCGCCAGCGGCCGCAACGCCGGCTTCAGCATGACCCTCTTCGGCCTCTCGCCGGAGGTGACCCGCTGGCGCTTCGGCCTGCAGGGGCTCCGGGAGGCCGATGCGTACATGGTCCGGGCGGTGGCGGAGGTGCGCCGCCGGGTGGCCGAGCACGGCATCGACTGCGACTACGAGGAGAACGGCCTGCTGACGGTCGCGGCCAGCGACGCCCAGCGGCGCCGCCTGCAGCGGGAGATGGAGCTGGCCCGGAGGGCCGGGGCGCACGAGACGACCTGGCTCGAGGCCGAGGCGGTGCGGGACCTGGTGAACTCGCCCGCTTTCTGCGGCGCCCGCCTGGACCCGGTCTGCGCCATCCTCAACCCGGCCAGGCTGGTGCGGGGCCTGGCCCGGGCCGCGGAGGAGGCCGGGGCAGTCATCTGCGAGCGCACGCCGGCGCTGGAGGTGGAGCCCGGACCCAAGGTGCGCATCCGCACGGCGCAGGGCCAGGTGGTGGCGGAGAAGGCGATCCTGGCCACCAACGCCTACTCGCATCAGTTCCGTCCGGTGCGCAGCCGCCAGCTGCCGGTCCACACCTACATCGTGCTCACGGAGCCGCTCTCCCCGGCGCAGCTGGAGGCCATCGGCTGGCGGCAGCGGCAGGGCATCGAGGACGGCCGCAACCTCATCCACTACTTCCGGCTCACCGCCGACAACCGGCTGCTGATGGGCGGCGAGGACGCGCACTACTACTGGGGCAGCGCCGTCGGGCGCGACCGGAACCCGGTCCTGCAGCAGCGGCTGCAAGAAGCGGTAGAGCGGACCTTTCCCGCGCTCGCGGGGGTCCGCTTCACACACCACTGGGGCGGGCCGATCTCAGCCACCCTCGACCTGGCGCCGGCGATCGGCCGCATCGGATCCAACCTGCTCTACAGCGTGGGCTGCATGGGACACGGGGTGTCGCTCTGCACCCTGAACGGGGCGACGCTGGCCGACCTGGCCCTGGAGCGGCAGACCGACCTGACGGACGTCTTCTTCGTCAACCGGCGGATGCTGCCGGTGCCCCCCGAGCCGCTCCGCTTCGCGGTGGCCGGCGCGATCCTGGCCGGGATGCGCCTGGGGGACCGGTGGGACGAGCGCCGTCGCTGAGCGGCCGGTCAGCGGGTGGAGAACTGGATGGTGCCCATGTTGGCCTCCAGCGTGACCCGGTGGGTGCCCGCGCCCAGCGTGCGGCTGGCCGACCGGGCGAGGCCATCGCCCCCGCCGCCGTTCATGCCGAGAATGCGGCCCGTGCCGGTGCTGGCCCGGACGGTGGCGTCGGATGACGCGGGCATGGTGAGGTGGATGGAGCCGGTGTTGGTGCGCAGGGTGACGGGGCCGCCGGGCGGGGACACCAGGATCGCCGTGATGGTGCCGGTCCGGGTCTCCGCCGTCACCTCGGCCCCGCCGTGATCATCCACGGTGATGACGCCGGTGCCCGAGCGCAGCGTGAGCGCGCCGTCCACCTGCCGCGCCGTGATGGCGCCGGCATCGGTGGTGGCGGCTACCGGACCGGCAAAGCGCACCACCTGGATGCTGCCCGAATCGGCCCGGGCCACCAGGCTGCCGGAGCCGTCGGTGACGGTGATCGAGCCCGCGTCGGCGGCCAGGTCCAGGCTGCCGTCATACCCCTGCACGGCGATCGTCCCGGCGTCCGTCCGCACCGTCACCGCCATGCCGGCCGGCGCGTAGATGCGGTAGGTGGTCTGCCACAAGCCGGGGCTGAAGCCCCGGGCCGACACCCGGCCGGTGACCCGCACGGTCGCGCCGCCCTCGGCCGTCAGGTTCAGCCGGGGCGCAGCGCCCTCCCGGGGGAAGGCCAGGCCGCGGGCGGTCTGCCTGGCCTCCACCCGCACCTCGTCCGCCTGGTGGGGGAGCAGCGTCACCTGCCCGACGTCGATGTTCACCTCCAGCGCGGCCGCGCCGGCGGTCGGGACCGTGCGCACCTCGGTCTGGGTGGCGCCGTCATCGAGGGAAAGCGAGATTTCGGGGCTCGCGCCCGAGAAGGCGTGCACCACGGAGGTCAGCGCCAGGGCGCCGGCCAGCAGGAAGGCGCCGCCCACGTCCAACCGGAGCGGGCGCCGGCCGGCCCGGTCCAGCAGGCCCCAGATCAGGTACTCCAGCCCGAAGCCGATGAGGAAGACGGGCCAGAGGCGCAGCAGCAGCTCCGTGTAGCGGGGGCCGGCGGCGGCGATGTTATCGCTGAGCAGTGCGGCGCCGGCAGCGACGAGGCCGATGGCCACGGTTGCGCGGCCCACGCGGCGCGGGCTGGTGTTCATGCCGGGAATCCTCCTTCGGTTGCGTCTTGAACGTTCCACGGGTGCGTCTCGTTCGCTTCACCCGGTTTGACGCTGCTCCGCCGGGGATTCCTTCACCGCCTTCGCTGCACTTCAGCGCGTCCCCCACACCACCAGCGCGACGCCCAGCAGCACGATCAGCACCCGGCCGGGCTGGAGCCTGCCGAGGCTGGCGGCGAGGCCGAGCGCGCTGACCGTGATGAAGATGACCGGCCCCACCAGCCCCAGCAGCGAGTTGAGCCGCAGCATCGCCCTGGGGTCGGCCATGCGCAGGAGCAGCACCGCGGCGCAGACCTCGATGCAGGCCGAGAGCATGCGGGCGAGCCGCATTCCCCAGATCAGCTTCTCCTCCACGGACCGGCCCCCCTATTGCCAGCGCACCAGCGCCAGCAGGATGGCGGTGAAGCCTGCGGCGGCCAGGGGGCCGACGGGGATGCCCTTGAACAGCACCACGCCCAGGATGGTGCCGACCACCATGCCGACGATCACCTCGGGCTTCACCTGCAGCAGCGTCACGCCGTAGCCGCTGAGCACGGCGGCGATGATGCCGCCCAGGATGGCCGCGAGGCCGCTCCAGGAGGTGAAGGACTGCCGGATCTCGGCCCAGCCCACCTCGCCGGTGGCGAACGGGACCAGCACGGCCATCAGGAGGAAGATCAGCCCGGCCTCCAGCCCCCGCCTCTCCAGGAGCGGGAAGAAGCGATCGAGGCTGAGCACGCGCATGATGAGCACGACGCCTGCGGCGGTGACGATCAGCGAGTTGCGCGCCGCGACGCCCAGCGCCATCAGGGCGAGGAGGATCACCCGATCGCTCGGCATGGACATCCCTCCCGTTGCGATTCTATCGGAGGCCTGGACGAAAAATGCCTGGGGGTGTCGCACCACCCGGGTTCGGGGAATCTAATCAGTGGATCGCGCAGGGAGGGATTTGCCGGTGGGGCAGTTGAAGGCGCCGGCGGGGCCGAACCGCTGGCTGCAGCTGGCGGCGCTCTGTACCGTTCCGCTGATCATGGTTCTCGGCAACTCGATGCTCATCCCGGTCCTGCCCGACATGGGGCGGGTGATGAACATCAGCAAGGCGACCACCGGGCTGGCCGTCACCGCGTTCTCGCTCTCGGCCGGCGTTGCCATCGCCGTGGCCGGCTTCCTGGCCGACCGCTACGGCCGCAAGCTGGTGGTGGTGCCCAGCCTGGTGCTCTACGGCCTGGGCGGGATCGTCTCGGGGCTGGCGGGCTGGAGGCTCGGCGCGGGCGGCTTCACCATGGTGATGGTGGGCCGGGTGATTCAGGGCATCGGCGCGGCGGGCACCGCCCCGGTGGCCATGGCCTTTGTCGGCGACCTGTTCCGGGGCGGCAGCCGCGTGACGGCCCTGGGCATCTTCGAGGCCTCCAACGGCCTGGGCAAAGTCATCTCGCCGATCCTGGGGGCGCTGATCGGCCAGGTCTTCGTCTGGTGGGCGGTCTTCTTCGCCTACGCCCTCCTCGCCATCCCCTTCGCCCTGGGGGTCTGGTTCCTCACCCGTGAGCCAAGGCGCCAGAAGGCGCCGCCGGCCCGGGAGTACTTCCGGCAGGTGATCGGGATCTTCCGGCAGAAGGGCGTGCCTTTGGTGGCCTGCTTCTGGGCCGGCACCGTGGCCCTCTTCGTGCTCTTCGGCGTGCTCTTCTTCCTCTCGGAGCACCTGGAGAACGCCCACGGCATCGACGGCGTGCCCAAGGGCGTGCGCATCATGTGGCCGGTGCTGGCCATGTCGGTGGTCTCCTTCAGCTCGGGGCTCTACCTGCAGAACCACAAGGGCCTGCTGAAGCCGGCGGTGATCGCCGGGCTGATCATGGCCATCGGCGGGACGCTGCTCATCGCCTTCATCCGGGTGGACTGGGCCTTCTACACGGGCCTGGTCATCGCCGGGCTGGGCACCGGGCTGCAGCTTCCGGGGCTGAACAACCTGATCACCTCGTCGGCCCGGTCCGAGCAGCGGGCGATGATCACCTCCATCTACGGTGCCGTGCGCTTCATCGGCGTCGCCTTCGGCCCGCCCATCTACGGCGCGCTGATGCGCCGCAGCGAGGCGGTGCCCTTCTGGTTCTCCGCCGGGGTCCTGGCCTCGTCGCTGGCCGCCACGCTCCTCCTCATCCGGCCGGAGCAGCTGGTGGAGGAGGAGGGCGAGGAGGAGGAGGCCGGCGGGGCGGAGACCGGGGGGAAGCGGGGCGGACCCGGCCGGACCGTCGAGATCCCTCCCTGGGAGCCGCCCGCCGACGTGCCCCTGGGCACCCGGGCGCCGCTGCATTGATGTGCAGACCGGGGATACAGGGATGGGCGGGGGAAAGGGCGAACTCTTACGGAAAGTGCAACCGTGGAGGGAGCCGCATGGACGTGGCCCTGCTGGCCGACCTGTGGGAGGAGAATCAGGAGCACCTGAAGCAGCACCTGGGCGAGTCGACGCAGGAAGCGTTCGGCGCCCGCTGGGTGCTCATGCCCTCCGCGCCCTATCCGCGCTACAACCACGTGGGCTACATCCGCGTGGGCTGCGACGAGGCGGAGGAGCTGATCGCCGCGGCGCGCGTCTACTTCCGGGAGCAGGGGCTCCCCCAGGTCGCGTTCCTGACGACCCCGGCCACGCAGCCGGCCGACCTGGCGCAGCGGCTGCTGCGGCAGGGGTACCGGAGCGAGGCGGTCCCCGTGATGGTGTGGGACGGCACCCCGCTGCCGCTGCCCCGCCGTCCGGACCTCAGGGTGGTGCGGCTGCGGCAGGGCGACTTCGAGCTGTTCTGGCAGGTGATGCGCCAGGTCTTCTTCCCCGGCGCCACCGGCGGCTACCTGGCGGCCGGGCGGAAGGGGGTCGAGGTGGCCGACGCCCTGGGCGCCTTCCACTACGTGGCCTTCCTGGGCGGGCGGCCCGTCGGCGGCGGCACGCTCTACCGGCGGGGCCGGATGGGGGGCATCTACAACCTCTGCACCCTGCCGGCCTACCAGCGGCTGGGCGTGGCTACGGAGGTGCTGCGGACGGCGATCGCCGACGCGCTGGAGAACGGCTGCGACTACGTGGGCCTGACCCCCACGGCCATGGGCCGCCGGCTCTACCAGCGGCTGGGCTTCCGCGACGTGTACCACGAGATCTACCTGTCGCAGCGGTTCCAGCGGCCCGAGGAGCGGTGGCGCGTTCACTGAGCGGTCCCGGCCGGACGGGCCTATGGTATGATGTGGTTATGAATCCCCTCCAGAGGAAGGCGGTCACCCGATGAACGAGACCTTCTATCCGGCACAACCCGCACCCTCGTCCGGTCTCAAGGGCATCAACTTCGTCACGCTGTTGGCGCTCCTGGTGGCGGTCATCGCCCTGGCCAGCAGCATGCTCTCCGCCATGAACATGCAGTACGCGGTGACGCCCGAGTCCATCCGGATCCGCAGCGGCTTCAGCACCAAGGAGATCCCGCTGGATGCGGTCACGGACGTCTGGCGGCCCGACCGGCTGACCGGCGGCGTGCGCCTCTTCGGCACGGCCACGTCCAACCTGCGGACGGGGCGCTTCCGCTTCAATGAGACCGGCGACATCACGCTCTACGCGACGAAGCTGGACTCGCTGGTGGTGATCGACGTCTCCGACGCCCGCTACGGGCTCACCCCTGTGGATCCCGAGCGGCTGATGGAAGCCATCGAGACCCGGTCGCCCGGAACGTTCCAGCCCGCGGGCGGAACGGGGCGGGCCACCGCCTCGATGCTGATCCCGCTGGCGCTGGTGGCGGTGGCCGCCGTGTCCGCGCTGTACGTCACGGGCGCGGTGGGCCGCTTCCCGAAGGCGCTCCGGTACGAACTGGGGCCTGACGGGGTGACGATCCGCACCGGCCTGAGCCCGGTCCGCATCGGCTACGACGAGCTGGAGCGGGTGGAGGTGGCCTCGCCGAAGGGGTTCCCGCTGCGCCTCTACGGTACGGCGGTGGGCAGCCTCCTCTGGGGCCGGTTCCGGTGGCCCGACGCCGGCCCGAACCTGCGGCTGTACGCCACGCGCATCAAGCCGCTGGTGCTGATGCACCTGCGCGACGGCCGGACCTTCGGGATCACGCCGGAGGAGGACGAGCGGTTCGTAGAGGCGGTCCGGCAGCGGATGCGGTGATCGTTGGATTCGGCGCTCGCGCCCGGCAGGCCGGCAGCACGCGCCGTGCCGGAGACAGCGAAGATCAGCGGCCGACAAGCAGTCTTAGACAGAGAGGAGCGGCATCGGCATGCAGGGACGGACGGGGCTCCTGACGCTTCTGCGGGAGTACAGCTGGGACCGGGAGGGCTGGTTCGCACCGCTGGAGGCGGCGCTGGAAGGCGTGACGGCCCGCGAGGCGGCCTGGCAGCCGCCCGGCGGCGGCAACACGATCTGGCAGACCCTGAGGCACCTGAACTTCTGGAACGAGTTCATGTGGCACCGCATCACCGGCACCCCAGGCGGCCCTGCGATGACCGCCAACGAGGAGACCTTCGGCCCGGCGGCAGGCCCGGAAGCGGAGGACGCGTGGCAGGCGGAGGTCGCCCGGGCCCGCGACCTGGCCCGGCGGCTCCGGGAGGCCGTCGCGAACCTGTCCGAGGACGACCTGGAGAAGCCGCTCCAGGACATGGGAACTGTTGCGGAATCCCTGGCCGCATGGGTGATGCACGACACCTACCACACGGGGCAGATCGTGCTGATCCGCAAGATGCAGGGCTCCTGGCCGGCGACGCGGTAACCGGCCAATCGCACCAGGGCGGCCATCCTGATGTTGCACCCTGTTCCTTCGGCGCTCATACCCTGCACCGAAGGCCGCGCACGGCGCGGCCTTCAAGCGCAGGGAGAGGAGGCCGGGCGTGATCCAGGAGTTGCGCGCCTACGCCGGGGTGCTGCGCCATCCGCTGGCCGGGCGCACCGCAAAGCCCCGGAGCGTAGGGCAGACGATGGTCATCGACAAGGGGCTGGGACTCGACCAGACCCGGGCCCTGCTGGAGCTGGCAGGGGAGTACATCGACTACATCAAGCTGGGCTTCGGCACGGCCGCCCTCTACCCGGAAAGGATGCTCCGGGAGAAGGTGGCCCTGATTCGCGCGCACGGCGTGGAGCCTTACCCGGGCGGGACGTTCCTCGAGGTGGCCGTGCTCCAGGGCCGGCTGGAGGCGTACCTGGAGGAGACGTGGGAGCTGGGATTCCGCACGGTGGAGGTGAGCGACGGCACGATCGAGCTGGGCCCCGGGGCCCGGGAGCACGCCATCCGGACCGCCCGGGCGCTGGGCTTCACCGTCATCACCGAGGTGGGGAAGAAGGACGGTGCGCAGGAGCTGGACCCCGCCGCCGCCCTGGAGCAGCTGCAGGCGGACCTGGGTGCCGGCGCGGCCAAGGTGATCCTCGAGGGGCGGGAGTCGGGCAAGGGGGTCGGCATCTACGACCGGGAGGGCCGCCTGAAGATGGGGGCGGTGGAGCGGCTGGTCGCCGGGCTGCCGGATCCGGGGGCGGTGATGTGGGAGGCGCCCCTGAAGGCGCAGCAGCAGGAGCTGATCGCCCTCTTCGGGCCCAACGTCAACCTGGGCAACGTGGCGCCGGACGAGGTGATCGCCCTGGAGGCGCTGCGCTGCGGGCTGCGGAGCGACACGCTGCGGCTGGCGCTTGTCAACGGAAAGTGCTGAGGCGGCACCGGCGGGCCAGGACCCGCCGGTGCCGCCTGGTCATGCACCTCACCACCCGTTCTGCCGGATCACCTCCCGGTACCAGAAGGCCGAATCCTTGGGGAGGCGGCGCTGGGTGGCGTAGTCCACGTAGACGATGCCGAACCGCTTGGCGTACCCCCAGGCCCACTCGAAGTTGTCCAGCAGGGACCAGACGAAGTAGCCCCTGAGGTTGACCCCGTCGGCGATGGCCTGTCCGGCGGCCTCCAGGTGGTCCCGGAGGAAGGCGATGCGGTCGGTGTCGTGCACCCGCCCGTCCTCCGTCAGCACGTCGCGCATGGCGGCGCCGTTCTCGTGGATGTAGACCGGCAGGCCCCGCGTCCAATCCCGCTGGATTCGCACCAGCAGGTCCCGCAGGCAGCCGGGCACGATCTCCCAGCCCTGGTCCGTCACGGGGCCCCGGGGCGGCAGCGTGCGCAGTCCGAAGAAGGGGCTGTGCGGGTCATCCTGGCAGATGGTGCGGGTGTAGTAGTTGAGGCCGAAGAAGTCGATGGGTGCGCTGATCAGCGCCATGTCGCCGGGGGGCGGCCAGTCGGGTGCGCCCGCTCCCGCGGCCGTGCCCGGCAGTGCGCCGGCGGCCCCGTACCAGGCCAGCATGTCCTCAGGGTAGCGGCCCAGGAAGAGGGGGTCGGCGAACCAGCGGTTGAAGAAGCCGTCGTACCGGCGGGCAGCGGCCCGGTCGGCCTCGCTGTCGCCGGCCGGCTCGGCGACGGTCATGTTCAGCGTGATGCCCACCCGCTGGTCCCGTCGCATCAGATCCCGGAAGGCCTGCACGGCCAGCCCGTGGGCCAGCAGGAGGTGGTGGGAGGCCCGCACTGCCGCCGGCCAGTCCGTGAGGCCGGGGGCGTGCTGGCCAAGGGCGTGGCCCAGGAAGGCGGCGCACCAGGGCTCGTTGATGGTGGTCCAGTCGTCCACGCCGTCGCCCAGCTCCCGGAGGGCGGCTGCGGCGTACTCCTGGAACCGGTACGCGGTGTCCCGGTTGACCCAGCCGCCGGCCTCCTGGAGCGCCTGCGGCAGGTCCCAGTGATACAGGGTGGCCACCGGCTTGATGGACCGGGCGCGGAGCCGCTCCACCAGCCGCTTGTAGAAGTCGAACCCCCGGGAGTTGGGCCGGCCCGCCCCCTCGGGGAAGAGGCGGGGCCAGGCGATGGAGAAGCGGTAGGCCTGCAGGCCGAGGTCGGCCATCAGGTCGACGTCCTCGGCCCAGCGATGGTAATGGTCGCAGGCCACGTCGCCGGTGTCGCCCCCGGCCACCTTGCCGGGGGTGTGCGCGAACCGGTCCCAGATCGACTCGCCCCGGCCGTCCTCCCGGACGGCCCCTTCGACCTGGTAGGCGGCCGTGGCCGCGCCCCAGAGGAAGTCAGCGGGAAAGCGCATGGTACTCCTCCTGTCACCCCTTGACGCTGCCGGCCGTCATGCCGCTGATGAACCACCTCTGGGTGAGGAGGAAAGTGACCACCACCGGGATCGTGGTGACGGTGGCTGCGGCCATGAGCAGGTCGTAGCGGTTCTGGAACTGTCCGATGTAAAGCCGGATGCCGATGGGGATGGTCGCCACCTCGGCCGTGCTGGTCATCACCCAGGCGAAGAGCAGCTCGTCCCAGGCGTTGAGGAAGATGTAGACCCCGGTGGCGATCAGCCCGGGCGCCGAGAGCGGGAGGATCACCCGCCAGAAGGCGCCGAACAGGGTAGCGCCGTCGATCAGGGCCGCCTCCTCCAGCTCGTGCGGGATCGCGGCGAAGAACCCCCGCATGATCCAGATCGACATGGGCGTGAAGAACGCGGTGTAGATCAGGATCATGCCCCAGTACGTGTTGACCATCGGCAGGCCGAAGGTCTGCCGGATCCAGAGGAAGATGAAGTAGATGGGCAGCAGGAACATGATTCCGGGGATCATCTGGGTGCTGAGCACGGCCATGCTGAAGAGGTCGGCCCCCCGGAAGCGGAACCGGGCCAGGGCGTAGCCCGCCAGGGTGGCGAAGGCGCAGGCCGTCAGCGTGGTGATGCCGGAGATGATCAGGCTGTTGCGCAGGTAGACGCCGAACCGGACGTTGGCCCACATCTGCCGGTAGTTCTCCCAGCGGGGGTTGGCGAGGCTGATCTGCCCCAGCTGCAGATCGGCCGTGGACTGGAGCGAGGAGAGGACCATCCAGGCGATGGGGAAGAGGGTCGCCACCACCACCAGGGCGGTCAGCAGCGTCAGGAGGGCGTTGTGCACCCGCTTCCAGGCCTGCGGCGTCATCGGATGATCAACTCCTGTCGGAAGATGCGGTACCAGAGCGCCACCACGCCCATCATCGCCAGCATCAGCAGCACCGAGGCGGCAGCGCCGTAGCCGAAGAGCCAGCTCTGGAAGGACTGGCGCTGGATGGCGATCATCAGGAGGTCGCCCCACTCGCCGGCGTACCCCGATCCGTTGCCGAACATCATCACGACGATGTTGAAGGCGTACACGCTCTGGATGATCTGGAACAGCAGCTGGATCGCGATGGCCGGGCGGAGCAAGGGCAGGGTGATGTGGCGGAAGCGCCGCCAGGGCCCGGCGCCGTCGATGGCGGCCGCCTCGTAGAGCTCGCCGGGGATGGTCTGCAGCGCGGCCAGGAAGACGATGAAGACGTACGGCCACGACCGCCACACCGTCGGGAGGATGATGGCCCAGATCGTGTTGGGGCCCATCAGCCAGAAGGGCTTCTCCGGCAGCAGGTGGAGCCAGTCCACGAGGATCCGGTTGATGATGCCGGTATCCCGGTGCCACATGAAGCTCCAGAGGATGCCCACCACGTAGCTGGGCACCACCCACGGCAGCAGCATCAGGGTCCGCACCAGGGCCCGCCCGCGGAAGTTCCGGTTCATCAGCAGGGCCACGCCCAGGCCGGTGGCGAGCACGAGCAGCGTGACCACCGCGGAGAAGATGGCGGTGTTCCGGGCGGCGATGGCCAGCCCGGCACGCACCGGGTTTTCCGGGTCAAACAGGACGCTTCGGTAGTTGGCGAGCCCCACGAAGGGGGCGCGCAGGAAGCGGCGGAGCGTGAACTGGTTGAGCTGCAGGAACGACATGGCGATCCCCTGCAGCATCGGCACCAGGTGGACCATGAGCATGAAGAGAAACGCCGGCGCCACCATGGCGTAGGCCAGCCGGTTGTTCCGCCAGCTTCCGGCCCGGCGGTGCCGGGCGTCCCCGGCCGGGCCCCTGCCGGCGGGCGCGCCGGCGGAAGGCAAGGCCGGCCGTGCTCTGCCGGCGGGGTGCGGACTCGGGACGGACGTGGACATGGTCGGTCACCTCTTCCCGGGCAGGGGGGCGGGGCGACCGCCCCCCGCTCTTGGGCGCGTGCGCCGGTTCCAACGGCGGCCGGGCATGCAGGCTGGTCCGGCGTTACTGGTTCAGGAGGCTGGTGGCCTCACGGGCCGCCTCGTCGAGCACCTGCTTCACCGCCTCCCGGCTGTAGGTGCCGCTCACGCCCGCCGTCAGGTCCCAGATGGTGGAGAGGTGCTTCGTGTACACGGTCTCCACCGGCCCCCACTGCGGGATGGAGGCGTAGCTGCGGCCGTACCGGGCTGCCTCGTAGAAGGGGGCGAAGTTGGCGTTGAGCGCCACCATGTCGGGCTCAAGGGCCTTGAGGGCGGGCAGCATGCCGGCCATTTCGCCGTAGGCCATCTGCGCCTCCTTGCCGACGAGGAACTTGACCAGCTCCCAGCTCAGCTCCTTGTGGCGGGAGGCATTGAAGATGGCCAGGTTGGAGCCGCCGAAGAAGGTGTAGCGCCCCCGGGGCCCCTCGGGAATCGGGGCCACCCCGTAGTTCTGGGCGGCGATCTTGTCAGCGTGGCCGTTCTCCGACTCGGGGCGGGTGTACTGGCTCACCATCCACGGGCCGTTGAAGAAGACGGCGAACTCGCCGGTGTGGAAGGCCATCTCGGCGTCGGAGGTGTTCTTCTCCAGCACCCCCGGCGGCACCAGCCCCTCCCGGACCAGCCCGGTGTAGAACATCACGCCGTCCAGGGCCTCCTCGCTGTTGATGGCCGAGGACCGGAGGTCAGCGCTCAGCTCAGAACCGCCCGCTCCCCAGACCCAGGGCATGATGTTGTGCGTCACGTTCCAGTCGTTCTTGCCGGGGAAGCCGATGGCGGCCACCGGCCGTCCCTCGATCTCGGTGCCGTTGATCTGGTGGAGGGCAGCCTTGAAGCTCTCCCAGTCGCGGAATGCGGTCTGCGGATCCACGCCGGCCTTCTGGAAGACGTCGGTCCGGTAGTAGGCGGCCCGCACGTCGATGAACCAGGGAACGGCGTAGACCTCCGGGTCGCCGGCGATGGAGACGGTGTTCCACGAGGCGGGGTAGAAGGCATCGGCGCCGCCGATCTCCGCCACCTTGCCGCTCAGCGGCTCAAGGGCGCCCATCGCCGCGATGGCCGGCACCCAGGTGGTGCCCAGCTGCAGCACGTCCGGCCCCTCGCCCGAGGTGGCCGCGGCCGTGATGCGGGTCCAGGCCGACGACCAGTCGATCACCGTCACCTGCACGTCGACGTTGTGCTGGGCCATGAACGGCTGCAGCAGCTGGAGCATGTCCTGCTCCGACTGGGTGGTGTTGGGCATGATCCACATCTGGAGCGTGGTGCGCCCCGACGGGGCCGGAGTCGCCGGCGCCTGCGGCTGGGTGCCAGCGGCGGGCGGGCTCTGCTGGTCGCCGGAGCCGGACGGCCCGTCGCCGCCGCCCGCCGGCTGGCCGCTGCTGCCGCAGCCGGCCACCAGCATCACCAGGGACAGGAGGAGACCAAGTGTGCGGGACCACTTCGCCATTTGCGGAACCTCCCTCTCTGCTAGCCTCTATGGATCATGGGGGCCATCCCCCCAGTTCCCGCGCTGTGCCGCGTTCGGTGCCGCCGTACGCGGCGAAAACGTTTTCGGTTTTCGGCGCGGCTATGCGCCGCAGGATTCCCGTACCACCAGTTCGGTGGGCAGCGTGACGACCGGAGGTCGGGCGTCCGGCTCCTCGATCAGCCGGATCAGCGCTTCGCCGGCCTCCCGGCCCAACCCCTCCTTGTCCTGCCGGACCGTGGTGAGGGCCGGATGGACCATCGACGCCATCTGGATGTCGTCGAAGCCCACCACCGCCACATCCCCGGGCACCCGGAGCCCCCGTTCCTGGATGGCCTTGATGGCACCGATGGCGGTGTAGTCCGCGGCCGCGAAGATCGCGGTGGGCGGCTCGGGCAGGTCCAGCAGCCGCCGGGCTGCGTTGTAGCCGTGCTCCCAGGTGAAGTCATGGTCGAGGACGTACTCGCTGCGGTAGGGGATGCCGGCCTGAGCCAGCGCCTCGCAGTAGCCCAGGAAGCGGTCGTGGCCCACCCGGTGGTTGGCGATGCCGTTGATCAGGGCGATGCGCCTGTGGCCGAGACCTGCCAGGTGCGCAACGGCCGACCGGGCGCCGCCGGTGTTGTCGGAGATGACGTAGCCGGTGCGGGGGCCCAGGATGTCCACGTCGACCGCCACGCAGGGGATGCCGCTGCTGCCCAGCTCCGCCACACCGGGGTCGGCCCGGTCCACGCCCAGCAGCACCACCCCGTCCACCCGGTGGTGGAGGCAGCGCTTGACGTAGGTGTAGCTCTCGTCGCCAGGGGCCTGGCTCGTGAAGAAGAGCATGTCGAAGCCGGCCCGGCCCACCGTGCGCTTCAGCCCCACGAGGACCTCCTGGAAGAAGGGGTGCAGCACCACGTTGTTCTCGTGCTCGTGGAGGTAGAAGACGCCGATGACGTTGGAGCGGCGCGTGACCAGTGCGCGGGCCGCGGCGCTGGGGCGGTAGTCGAGTTGGGCGGCCACCTGCAGCACCCGCTGTTTCGTCTCCTCGCTGACGTCGGGGTAGTGGTTGAGCACGCGCGAGACCGTTGCGACGGAGACGCCAGCCAGCCGTGCGATATCCCGTATCGTGGTCATGAGTGCGATCGCTCCCGAAAACGTTTTCGAGAAAGTATACGCCGCGACGTGGTCGATATCCTGCAAGAATAGCCGCGATTTCGACAAGAATTATTGGTGTGCGCCGCAGCTGTGTTCCGGGGAGTCAATAGACTGTGGGTTGATGCCTTGGTCTTGATGCTTCGCGCCCGTTTGCTTGTTGCGGGGTTGCCCCCCGGCTGAAAAACGGTGGTGCGCAACTGCGGCAGCAGCCTACCTGGATGCGCGGATTTCCTTGTCGGGAACGCACTCCGTCATGTAGACTGAGACACGTCGCAGGACTCCCGTCGCGGTCACCTCGACCGCCGTCAACGACGTCGCTGCGGCGGACCGCACAGCCGGGACAGGCCGCGCCATGGGGTGATGGACAACGTGGGTGGCTGCACACCAGCCGAACTGCAGCAAGCGCTCCGCCCGATCGCGTCACTGATCAGCAAGTCGGGGAAGGCACAGCAGAGACTGGCGCCCGGAACCTGGCAACACCGGATGCTCGCGGCCAACCTCAAGGCGCTGCACCTGGCCAAGGTGCTGATGACGAGCGGGACCGACGGTGCCCATGGGTACACCAGGGAAGACTTGCAGGAAGCCCTCCGCGCCCTGGCCGCGCTGATCGGCAAGGCGGAGAGGGCGCAGGCCAAGTTCGCACCGGGAACCGCCCCGCACACGTTGCAGCAGAACCGGCTCAAGGCGCTGCGCATGGCGGAGGCGCTGACGCGGGCGGCGCTGGATGAGAGATGAACGGGGGGCGGCTTCGCCGCCCCCCGCACGTTGCAGACCAGGGCTTGCCGGCGCGGGTCGAGACGAGACAGGGCACCGGCCTCACGAGCGCCGCAACGCCAGCCCACGTCCATCGGCCGGCTCCAGAGTGCGCACAGCTCGGGCCTGACCGACTGATATGGGCGTCCGCGGACCCTCGAGCTAGCGGCTTCGGTCCTTGGGAGAGCGTGTTCGACCGAATGCGACAGCGTTCGACTACGAGTTGGCCGTGGCCAAGTTGACATCACGGAAATACAGGGAGAATCTCCCTGTACTTCGTGAAAAATACGGGGAGGATTTCCCCATATTTCGCTGTCTCGCAGGAACCCTGCTCATCCGGACGCCGGCGGGCGGTGGCCAGGAGCTCTGCTACAGGCAGAGGGGGCGGCAAGGCCGCCCCCTCTGCGCTATTCTGCTCGTGTCTACCCTTCCGACGGGTACAGGACGACCAGCAGGAAGGTGGCCACGGGTCCCAGGATGAGCGAGAGCAGGAACCAGAGCAGGCCGCTCTTCCGTTTGGCCTGAGCCAGCCCCGCGTTGATCAGCGCCAGCGTACCCCATCCGATCGCGTACTCCTGCATGTCGGCGACCCCCTCCTGCCGGATCGTGTTGCATGACCGCTTCAGTAAAGATGATCGCCGAGCTGGCAGCGAAGGTTCGGGCCCCCCGGTGCCGAGGGCCGTGCTGAACCCCCCACCGGGCGAGGCCCGCCCCGATAGACGCGCCGATCGAACCGACGGCCTGTCCGGCGGGCCGCACAGCGAGTGACACGGCCCCCGGGGCGGGTCCGGGAGAGCGCCAGGAAAAGAGGAAAGGGCTGCCCACGGGATGACCGGGGACAGCCCTGTTCACAGCTCAACTGCCTACTTCGGCTTCACCATCGCATCGGGCGCCACCCACTCCGACTGCCCGTCGCGGTACTGGTCGCCGCCGTGGGCGTCGTTGATGCAGACGGCGGGGAAGTCCTTCACCCTGAGCCGGCGGATGGCCTCGGGGCCCAGGTCCTCGTAGGCGATGACCTCGGCCTCTTCGATGCGCTTCGCCAGCAGCGCGCCGGCGCCGCCGGTGGCGGCCAGGTAGACGGCGCCGTTCGCAACGAGGGCCGCCTTGACCTCCGGGCCGCGGTAGCCCTTGCCGATGACCGCCTTCACCCCCTGCTGCAGCATGGTGGGGGTGTACTTGTCCATGCGATACGAGGTGGTGGGACCTGCAGAGCCCAGCACCTGCCCCGGCTTCGGCGGGGTCGGACCCACGTAGTAGATCACGGCGCCCCGGGGGTCGAAGGGGAGGGGCCGCCCGGCCGCCAGGTCCTCGACCATCCGCTTGTGGGCGGCATCACGGGCGGTGTAGATGGTGCCGGTGATGTAGACCTCGTCGCCGGAGCGGATCGCCTTCGCCTGCTCCGGAGAGATCGGCGTGGTGATGTAGTGCCTGGCCATTACAGGACCACCTCCTTGTGCCGGTGGGCATGGCACTCGATGTTCACGGCCACCGGCAGCGAGGTGATGTGGCACGGCATGGTCTCGATGTGCACCGCAAACGCCGTCACCTTGCCGCCCAGGCCCATCGGGCCGACGCCCAGCTTGTTGATCTCGGTGAGCAGGTCCTGCTCCCGGGCCGCCCACTCGGGGTCCGGATGCGGCTGGCCGACAGGGCGCAGCAGGGCCTTCTTGGCCAGCAGGGCGACCTTGTCGAAGTTGCCGCCCACGCCGACGCCCACCAGCAGCGGCGGGCAGGCGTTGGGGCCGGCGGCCGCCACGGCCTCGACGATGAACCTCCTGGCGCCCTCCCAGCCGGCCGACGGGGGCAGCATGCGCAGCTGCCCCATGTTCTCCGCGCCGCCGCCCTTGGTGACGACCCGGATGCGCAGCCTGTCGCCGGGGACGATGTCGGTGTAGATGAACGCAGGCGTGTTGTCGCCGGTGTTCTTACGGCGGATCGGGTCGTCGAGGATCGACTTGCGCAGGTAGCCCTCAACGTAGCCCCGGGAGACACCGCGGTTCACGGCCTCGGACAGGTCGCCGCCCACCAGGTGCAGGTCCTGTCCGACCTCCAGGAAAACCAGCGCATTGCCGGTGTCCTGGCACATCGGAACCCGCTCGCTGCAGGCCAGCTCGGCGTTTTCCACCAGCTGCTGCAGCACTGCCTGGCCGACGGGTGACGGCTCGTCTGCGCGGGCCTTCTCCAGGGCTGCCATAACGTCAGGTTCCAGGACGTAGTTGGCTTCCATGACAAGGTTGGCGATGGCCTCAGCAACCTGGTCGACGTGGAGTTCGCGCACGGTGCCTCCCCTCCTCGGGCTACTTCCGCAGACCCAGCTTGTAGGCCATGGCGGCCTTCTTCAGGTTCTGGATCGCCTCGGTCGGGTTAAGGTGCTTCGGGCAGGCCTCGACGCAGTTGAAGATGGTGTGGCAGCGGAAGACGCCGTACTCGCTGGCCACGATCTCCAGCCGCTCGCGGTCGGCGGTATCCCGGGTATCCACGAAGAAGCGGTTGGCCCAGTTGAGGGCGTGGGGCCCCAGGTACTCGTCGTTGTTGGCGCCGCTCGGGCACGACGAGAAACAGGAGCCGCAGAGGATGCAGTCGATCTCCTTGTTGTACTTGGCCCGGTCGGCCGGGCTCTGGCGCCGCTCCCGCTCGGGCGGCGGCTCGTCGTTGATCAGCCAGGGCTTCACCCGGGCGTAGTTCTCCCAGAGCTTGGTCTGGTCGACCACCAGGTCCTTGATCACCCGCATGTGCGGCAGGGGCGATACCGTCACCGTGTCGCCCTCGAGGGCGTCTTTCACCTGCACCCGGCAGGCCAGCCGGTAGCTGCCCGAGACGTACATGGCGCAGGAGCCGCAGATGGCCTCACGGCAGCTGTAGCGGAAGGCCAGCGACCCGTCCAGGTTCTCGAACACCCAGAGCAGGGCCTCGAGCACGGTCATGCCCTCGCGGTAGGGAACGGTGTAGGTCTCGTAGTGCTGCTGTGCGTCCTTCTCCGGGTCGTAGCGGAAGACCCGCAGCTTGAACTCTTTCATGGTCCTTTCACACCCCCTCTAGTACTTCCGCGCCTGAGGCTGGAAGCGGGTGATGGTGACCGGGGAGTAATCCAGCCGCACCCCTTCCGGCGTGTGGAAGGCCAGGGTGTGCTTCAGGAAGTTCTGGTCGTCCCGCTCCGGGTAGTCCCGGCGGGCGTGCGAACCGCGGCTCTCCTTGCGGGCCAGCGCCCCGGCCGCGATGGCCTCGGCCACGTCGAGCATGCCGCGCAGTTCATAGGCCCGGATCAGCTCCATGTTGTAGATCCGGCCGGTGTGGTGCACCTTCACGTTGCGGTAGCGCTCCCGCAGCTCCCGCACCTTGGCCAGGCCGGCCTCGAGCGTGTCCGCCTGGCGGAAGATGCCTACGTTGTGGAACATGTTCTGCTGCAGCTCCACCCGCAGCGCGGACTCGCGCTCGGTGCCCGGGTTGTCGAACAGCTCCCGGAACCGGCGCTCCACCTCGGCCTTCTTCTCCTCCAGGAGCTTGTCCACCGAGCCCTGCAGGGGCTGCTCCGCCACGAACCTCGCCATGTGCTGGCCGGCCAGCTTGCCGAAGACGATGGTGTCCAGCAGCGAGTTGCCGCCGAGCCGGTTGGCGCCGTGCACGCTGACGCAGGCGCACTCGCCGGCGGCGTAGAGGCCCTTCAGCACGGTGGCGCCGTTGATGTCCGTGGAGATGCCGCCCATGGTGTAGTGCTGGCTGGGCTGCACCGGGATCGGCTGGTAGACCGGGTCGATGCCCGCGAAGTTCTTACAGATCTCGCGGACCTCCGGCAGCCGCTCGTTGATCTTGGCCTCGCCCAGGTGGCGCAGGTCGAGGTGGACGTAGCCGCCGCCGGGGCCGCCCTGGTTGAAGCCCCGCCCCTCCAGGATCTCGGTGAGGATGGAGCGGGCGACGATGTCGCGCGGCCCCAGCTCCATCGCCTTCGGGGCGTACCGGGCCATGAACCGCTCGCCCTGGTTGTTCACCAGGTAGCCGCCCTCGCCCCGGCAGCCCTCGGTCATGAGGATGTTGGTGCCCCAGAGGCCGGTGGGGTGGAACTGGATGAACTCCATGTCCTTGAGCGGCACGCCGGCCCAGTAGGCGATGGCCATGCCGAGGCCGGTGTTCAGCAGGTTGTTGGTGGAGTGGGCGTAGATCTTGCCGGCGCCTCCCGTGGCGAAGAGCAGGGCGTCGGCCTCCACCGTGCCGACCTCGCCGGAGACGATGTCCATGACCACGGCGCCCACCGCCCGGCCGTCGGCCACGGCCAGCGTCAGCACCAGGTGCTCGGTGTAGACCTTGATGCCCCGCTTGACCACCTGCTGGTAGAGCGTGTGCAGCAGGGCGTGGCCGGTCTTGTCGGCCGCGTAGCAGGTGCGGGGGAAGCCGGCGCCGCCGAAGGGCCGCTGGGCGATGGTCCCGTCCTCGTTCCGGGAGAAGGGGCACCCCCAGTGCTCGGTCTCGACGATGACCGGGACGGCCTCGCGGGCCAGCACCTCGGCCGCGTCCTGGTCGGCCAGGTAGTCGGAGCCCTTGATCGTATCGAACGCATGCTTCTCCCAGTTGTCGTCCCGGCCGTCCGGGTGGTTGGCCAGCGAGCCGTTGATGCCGCCGGCGGCAGCCACCGAATGCGAGCGGACCGGGGGCAGCTGGGAGATGATCGCGACGTCCTGGACGCCGCCGTCGTAGGCCGCGATGGCGGCCCGCAGGCCGGCCAGGCCGCCGCCGACGATGGCGACGCGATGCTTGATTTTCATACGAGGAACACCTCCCGCTGGGCTGCTACTGAGCCACGAAGGCCGCCAGGGCCACAGACCCGTAGCCGACGGCCGCCACGCCGATGACGGTCAGGATCCAGCTGGCTGCGCGGCCGGCGTTGGGCCAGTAGTCCAGCACGATGTTGCGGATGCCGTTGAGGCCGTGGTAGAGGCCCAGCGCGAGCAGACCCACGTCAACCAGCATGTAGAGGGCCGACTGGAGACGCATCTGGCTGTCGCCGAAGGTGATCACAGCCGTCGGATCCACGAAGTGCATGATGCCAAAATGAACCGCCACCAGCACGACCAGCAGGACGGCGGTGATGCGTTGGAAGATCCAGGCCCAGAGGCTTCCTTTCATTTGAAATCACCTCCTACCGGGTGCGTGCTCAGGCTACCCAGGGATACGCCAGGAAGCGCATCACGAAGAAGTAGCTGCCGATGGCGATCAGGATCGCCGACAGGACCATCACTACCCAGAAATTGCGCTTCTGCGTATGGATGCCCCAGCCCAGATCCAGGAGCACGAGGCGGACGCCGTTGATGCCGTGGAAGACGAGGGCCAGGAAGAGGAGCCATTCACCGATCACCCAGATCCGCCCGGCCATCCCGGCCATCTTCTGCGTGAACCCCTCTGCGCCGCCGCGCACAACCGAGGTAATCTCCCAGATGTGCATGAGGAGGAAGAAGACGATGGCGACGCCGGAGATGCGGTGGAGCGCGTGCGACCACATGCCGACCTTGAAGTAGCGCGGGTTCAGGTCGGCGAAGCTGCGCACCGCCCGGCCCGACCCGGAGCCTGCCCGTTCCATTCTGACTCACCCCTTTTCATCGATCTCAGGTTCAATGGAACCCCGGCAAGGGGCGGCACGCAATCTGTTTACCCCGATCCTGTCCAGAAATGATCACTTAGGCTACCGGGTTTACGTTCGCATCCCCGTTTTGGCCTCAAGTTGCTCACCCAGAGCTATCCGCATCTCGCGATTAGGGCTTATGTTTCGACAACGCAGTAGAGAAATGGTCTGCGTTGTGATAGTTTTCACATTGGGCCCAGTTTGTCGGCGGATCCAGCAGTCCCAGCGGTAGCACTCAGTCATGCACGGGAGGGATTCGTGTTGCGTAACGAAAGCCGCTCAAAGCTCCTGCGTGGTGTCATCTGTGTTGCCGTAGGCCTCATCATCTGGTTCCTGCCGCCGCCTGGTGAACTGGAGCCCGTGGCCATGCACCTGTTGGGCATCTTCATCGCCACGATCCTCGGCCTGATCCTCCAGCCGCTGCCCCAGGGTGCCGTGGTCATCACCGCAGTCGCGCTCACGGCCATCACCAACACGCTCTCCATCGGCGACGCACTGAACGGGTTCAAGGACTCGACGGTGTGGCTGATCGTCTCGGCGTTCCTCTTCGCCCGCGGCCTGATCAAGACCGGCCTCGGCCGGCGCATCTCCTTCATGCTGGTCAGGGCGTTCGGCAAGTCGACCCTGGGCCTGGGGTACGCCCTGGCGCTCTCCGACACCGTGCTGGCTCCGGCCACGCCGTCCAACACGGCCCGCGCCGGCGGCATCCTCTTCCCGATCGTGCGTGCGCTCTGCTCCTCCATGGACTCTGAGCCCGGGCCCACCGCCAGGCGGGTCGGCCAGTACCTGATGTACAACTCTTTCCAGATCTGCTGCATCACGTCGGCGGTGTTCCTCACGGGCGTGGCCCCGAACTCGCTGATCGCCACCCTGGCCAAGGAGAACTTCGGCTACGAGGTCACCTGGCTCGGCTGGCTGTGGGCTGCCCTGCTGCCGGGCATCATCTCCATCGCCATCCTGCCCTACATCTTCTACAAGATGTTTGATCCCGAGCTGAAGAGCTCGCCCGAGGCGCCGGCCCTGGCGTCCAAGGAGCTGGAGAAGATGGGCCCGATGACTGCGGGCGAGAAGGGCATGCTGGCCGTCTTCGTCCTCACCCTGATCCTCTGGGCGACCGCCCAGTGGACCGGCCTGAACGCCACCGCCATCGCCCTGCTGGGCGTCGCCATCCTGCTGATCATCGGCGTCATCGAGTGGCAGGACGTGCTGGCGGAGAAGGGCGGCTGGGACGCGCTGATCTGGTTCGGCGGCCTCGTCGGACTCGCCAGCGGCCTCTCCAAGGTCGGCCTGATCGGGTGGCTGGCCAGCGTGCTGGAGGCCTCCCTCAGCAGCATTACCTCCTGGTTCCTGGCCTTCATCCTCGTGGTCATCGCCTACAAGTACGCCCACTACTTCATCGCCTCGATGACGGCCCACGCCACCGCTTTCTTCGTGCCCCTGGGCCTGGTGGCCATCAGCGCCGGCGCGCCGGTGGAGCTCGTGGTCCTGGTGCTGGGCTTCTTCAACAGCCTGAACGCCACCATGACCCACTACGGCACCGGCCCTGCGCCGATCTACTTCGGCGCCGGCTACATCGACCAGGGCACCTGGTGGAAGTGGGGCTTCGTCACCAGCGTCATCAACCTGGTGGTCTGGCTGGGAGCCGGATCCCTCTGGTGGAAGATCATCGGCCTGTGGTAGGTTCCTGCTGACCGCCGCAGACGGGCCCTGACGAGGGGGCCGGCTGGCATTTCGCCCGCCGGCCCCCTCTGACGCGCCGCCCGCGAGGCTTACGAGATCGTAAGCTTCGCGGGCGCTTTTGTAAGCCGAAGTCTATGACTGTAAGCAGAGGCAGACTGTAAAATGCGGGCCGTAGAAAGACCCGTGGAAAGGGGCCTGAGCATGGCTGCGGCAGAACGCATCCTCGAGGTTGTCGACCTCACCAAGACGTACGGGAGCCGGGGCAGCGTCACCCATGCCCTGCGGGGCATCAGCATGGCCGTCGAGCGCGGCGAGTTCGTCGGCGTGATGGGCCCGTCGGGCTCGGGCAAGACCACCCTGCTCAACGTCATCTCCACCATCGACACGCCGACCTCCGGCCGGGTCTGGGTCGGCGGCCGGGAGCTAACCGCCCTGGGGCGGCGGGAGGTGGCCCGGTTCCGCCGGGAGCGGCTGGGCTTCATCTTTCAGGACTTCAACCTGCTGGACACGCTGACGCTCCGGGAGAACATCGGCCTGGCCCTCTCCATCGCCGGGAAGCCCGCCCGGGAGATCGACCTGCGGGTGACGACGATGGCGGAACTGCTGGGCATTGCGGACGCCCTGGACAAGTTCCCCTACCAGGTGTCGGGCGGCCAGAAGCAGCGGGCGGCGGCGGCCCGGGCGCTCATCACGGAGCCGGACCTCGTGCTGGCCGACGAGCCCACCGGCAACCTGGACTCCCGCTCGGCCCAGACGCTGCTGGAGACCCTCGCCGGGCTGAACCGGGAGCTGCAGGCGACCATCCTGCTGGTGACCCACGACCCGGTCGCGGCCAGCTACTGTCGGCGCATCCTCTTCATCAAGGACGGCCGCCTCTTCACGGAGCTGAACCGCGGCGACGCGCCGCGGCAGCGCTTCTTCGACCGGATCATCGCCACGCTGGCCGAGCTGGGGGGAGGCGGGGCCGATGTACGCTAAGCTGGCCTGGCGGAACCTGCGGCGCAGCCTCGCGGACTACGGGATCTATTTCATGACCCTGGTGTTCGCGGTGGCGATCTTCTACGTGTTCAACTCGGTATCGGATCAGCCCGCCTTCCTCAGCCTCGCGGAGAGCCAGCGCCGCATGGCCAGGGGCGCGGTGGAGACGATGGAGTGGCTGACGACGATCATGACCGGCGTAGTGGCCTGGCTGGTGTTCTACGCCAACCGGGTGATCGTCAGGAAGCGCAGCCGGGAACTTGGCACCTACATGCTGCTGGGCATGGAGCAGGGGCGGCTGGCCCTCCTGCTGCTGGCCGAGGTCGCCGCGATCGGCGCGGTGGCCCTGGGGGTGGGACTGGCCCTGGGCGTGGCCCTCTCGCAGGTCTTCGGCCTCCTCGTGGAGCAGGTGTTTCGCGCCCCGGTGGATCAGCGCAGCTTCGTCTACTCGGCCCGCGCAGCGGGGTGGACCCTGATCCTCTACGGCGCCATGTTCCTGGCGCTGGCGCTGTGGCAGGCGGCCGCCGTCTACCGGCAGCGGCTGATCGAGCTGATCCACGGGGCGCGCAAGAACGAGGAGATCCCGCTGAGGAGCCGGGCGCTGGCCCTGGCGGCCGGGCTGCTGGCCGCCGGGACGCTGGGGACGGCCTACTGGCTGGCCGACCGGGTGAGCCGCACCACCGGGCTCGACCCCACCGACCCGCGGGTCTCCCTGGGCTTCCTGCTGGGCGTGGCGGGCACCTACCTGCTCTTCGCGTCCCTGGCCGGGCTCCTGACGGGCATCCGCCGGCGCACCGGGGGCTGGCTCGCCCGGGGGCTCAACCTCTTCCTCTACCGGCAGGTGACCAGCAAGATCAACACCCATGCGGTGATGCTGGCGACCGTCGCCCTGATGCTCACCTTCACCATCTGCGCCATGTCCACCGGCCTGGGCCTCGGGGCGGCGATCCGCGGGGGCCTGGAGAGCGACATGCCCTTCAGCTACATGGCTTCCAGCTCCGACCCCGACCAGGACTACAGCGGACTGCGGGCGCTCCTTGCGCAGCACGGCGTCGCCGATGCGCAGGTGGTGGAGTTCGTCGCCGGCTACACGGGCCTGGAGGGGGCCGACCTGATGCTGCCCGACGACGCCGGGCGGTTCCTGTCGGATGAGGAGGGCGGCTACACGGTCTATGTCCCGGTGCGGGCCATGCCCTACTCGGCTTATGGCCGGCTGCGGGCCCTGAAGGGCTACCGGGACGTGCCCGCCACGCCCGACGGCTACCTGCTGCACGCGGCCGACCGCGGCCACGAGGCGGCGGCCCGCACCCACGCCGCCTGGGAGCGGTTCGTGGCGGCGGGGTCCGCCGTGGAGGTGGTCGGCGTTGCGCTGCGCCCCGCCGCAGCCGAGGTCTTCTCCGAGCCCCTCGGCTACCAGCTGGGCGGGATCAGCCCGGTGCTGGTGGTGCCCGATCCGGTGATGGCCGCCCTGGCGCCGGATGAGGAGCGCTCGTTCTCCCGGTACCTGGTGGCCGAGCTGCCGGGCCAGGATCCCCCGGGGCTGGCGGAGGCCGCCTCAGCGTGGGCCCTGGAGCAGTCGCAGGGGCAGGTCTGGGTCCACGTCTCCTCCCGGGCCGAGGCGCTGGGAAGCGTCTACATGATCGAGGGCATCCTGGTCTTCCTCTCGTTCTACGCGGGCATCATGTTCATCCTGATCTCCGCCACCCTGCTGGCCCTGCATCAGGTGACGGACGCCCTGGAGCACCAGCAGCGCTTCGCCGTGCTGCAGAAGCTGGGTGTGGACGACGCCATGCTGAACGGTGTCATCGCCCGGCAGGTGGGGCTCTACTTCCTGACGCCCGTGCTGGTGGCCTTCGTGCACTCGGGCGCGGCGCTGGTCGCCCTGAACCGCGCCCTGACCCGGGAAGCCGGGTACGAGACCGTGGGGCAGGCGGCCCTCACGACCCTCGCCATCTTCGCGGCCATCTACGGCGCGTACTACCTGCTGAGCGTGCAGAGCTGCCGGTCGCTCTTCCGGCCCGGGCGCGCGGGGTAGCGGCTCGCCGGGCCGCCTCTGCCTCCGCCTCGCCGGTGCCGCGCCGGGGGCCGGGCTCCCCTTGCAGGTTTTGTCAGGTGTGATACGATGGACACGCGACATGATGCAGGGGAGCTGAAGTGTGTGAAGCGGGAGCAGACCGGAATGGCGCGGTATGAGGCGATCGCGCTGGACTTGGCGCGGCGCATTGCCAACTGTGAGCTGGCAGAGGGCACCCGGCTGCTGGGGCGTTCCAGCCTCGCAGGCACCTACCAGGTATCGCCCGAGACCATCCGCCGGGCGGTGGCGATTCTGCACGAGCGCGGCGTCGTCGCGGCCGTGGCTGGTTCCGGCATTCGCATCCTCTCCCAGGTGGCTGCACAGGAGTACGTGGACGCCGTGGGCTCGCAGTGGCGCGTCGAGCAGGAGATCCGGGAGCTGCGCCAGCTTCTGCGGGAGCGGAAGCGGCTGGACGAGCAGATCGAAAACGCCTTGGACCAGCTGCTGAAGCACACCGCCGGGGCCATGGGCACCCGCCACGTGGAGGAGCTGGTGCTCGGCGAGAACTCCTGGGCCGTGGGCCGTTCGCTGGGCGAGATCCGGCTGCGGACGTCCACCGGCGTCACCGCCGTGGCCATCATCCGGAACGGGGAGGAGTACTTCTCCCCCCCGGCCGACATGCGGCTGGAGGCAGGCGACGTGCTCACCATCGTGGGTTCGGACGCCGCCCGCGCCCGGTGCCGGGAGCTGCTCTCGGCCACCGTGGCGCCCGATGCAGAAACCTAGAGAGCTGTACTCCCGTGGCTACCCGACAGCCAAAGGCCTACCGACCGCTGCGGTCGGCAGGCCTTTTTTTCACTTGCTTCCATCCCTTGTGCGGCCAGCGGTTGAGGGCATTGGCAGGCGTGGGACAGGGCTTACTCGGAGTTGACAACCAACAACCTATTCGGTAGCATGTAAGTTGTTGCTTTGCGGTACTTCAGCCCAACGCTTGCGTGACAGGAGGGGGAATGCACGTGGTTCGCTTTGAGAACGTGTCCAAGGTTTACCCCGATGGCACGAAGGCGGTACAGAAGCTGAACCTGCATATCGAGCGCGGTGAGTTCGTCTGCCTGATCGGCCCGTCCGGCTGCGGCAAGACGACCACCATGAAGATGATCAACCGGCTCCACGAGCCGACTTCCGGCAAGATCTACGTGGACGGCCGCGACATCTCCACGGTCAACCCCGTGGAGCTGCGGCGCAACATCGGCTATGTGATCCAGCAGGTCGGCCTCTTCCCGCATCTTACCATCGCACAGAACATCGAGCTGGTGCCCAGGCTGCTGGGATGGGACAGGGCGCGCCGGGCGGCCCGGGTCGACGAGCTGCTCGCCATGGTGGGCCTCGACCCCGCGACCTACCGCGACCGGTACCCGCGCGAGCTCTCCGGCGGCCAGCAGCAGCGGGTCGGCGTCCTGCGGGCCCTGGCGGCCGAGCCGGACCTGATCCTGATGGATGAACCCTTCGGCGCCCTGGACCCGATCACCCGGGAGGCGCTGCAGGACGAGCTGAAGCGGCTGCAGGCGAAGCTGAAGAAGACCGTCGTCTTCGTCACCCACGACATGGACGAGGCGCTGAAGCTGGCGGACCGGATCGTGGTCATGAAGGACGGCCTCATCCACCAGGTGGCCTCCCCCGAGGAGCTGCTGCGGAATCCCAAGGACGAGTTCGTGGCACAGTTCATCGGCCGGGACCGGATGGTGGCCTCGGCCGAGTCGCTCACCGTCGCCGACGTGATGATCCGAAACCCCGTCTCCGCCCGGCCGGAGTTCGGCCTGGCCGAGGCGGTGGCCACCATGCGCAAGCGGCGGGTCAACTCCGTGCTGGTGGTCGACGAGGACGACCGGCTCCTGGGCATCGTCACCGCCCGGGCCATCGAGCGGGGCATGGCGCAGCACCGCACCCTCGGCGAGATCATGGAGACCCGCCTGACCACGGTCGCCCCGCACCAGCCCGTCACCCATGCCGTCCAGCGGATGCTGCTGGAGCGGCTGGAGTTCCTGCCCGTGGTGGACGAGATGGGCCGGCTGCAGGGGCTGGTGACCAACACGTCGCTGGTGGGCACCCTCTTCCGCACCGAGCGGGCCGAGGGGGTCAGCGCATGAACATCACGTGGGAGAAGCTGCTGCGCCTGACCGCCGAGCACCTCACCCTCTCGCTTTCTGCCGTGCTGCTGGCCATCGCCGTGGCGGTGCCTGCGGGGATCTTCCTCAGCCGCAGCCGCCGGCTGGCCGACCCGGTGATCACGGTGGTGGGCCTGTTCCAGACCCTTCCGGCGGTCGCCCTCCTGGCCTTCATGATCCCGCTCCTGGGCATCGGCAGCCGCCCGGCCCTGGTGGCGCTCTTCCTCTACGCCCTGCTGCCGATCCTGCAGTCCACCTACAAGGGCCTGGTCGGCGTGGACGCCGCGGCCAAGGAGGCCGGGCGGGGCATGGGGATGACCCCGGCGCAGATGCTGGTGATGGTCGAGCTGCCCCTGGCCTTCCGGGTGATCATGAGCGGGGTGCGCACGTCCACGGTCATGATCATCGGCTGGGCGACCCTGGCCGCCTACGTGGGGGCCGGAGGTCTGGGCGAGCCCATCCTGACCGGCTTCGCCCTGGTCTCGCCCAGGCTGATCCTCGCGGGCGGCATCCCGGTCACGGTGATGGCGCTGCTGGCCGACTTCCTCCTGGGCCGCCTCGAGCGGTGGGTCACCCCGCGCGGCCTGCGGGTATAGGAAGGGGGGCAGGACGCAATGGAACTGCTGCAAGAGCTGATGCAGTACGTGGGCACGCAGTGGCCCCGCCTGCTGGTCCTCACCGGGCAGCACCTGAAGCTGGCCCTGCTGGCGGTCTTCTACGGGGTGCTGGCGGGCGTGCCCCTGGGCTACCTGATCACCCGGTACCGCAGGCTGGCCGAGCCGGTGCTCTGGGTGGCGAACGCCCTGCAGACCGTGCCGGCGCTGGCGCTGATCGGGTTCGTGATGATCTTCCTCGGTCTCACCCCGGCCACGGGCATCACCGTGCTCTTCCTGTACACCCTGATGCCGATCATCCGGTCGACCTACACGGCGATCATCAACATCGACCCGGCCCTGATCGAGTCCGCGACGGGCATGGGCATGACCCGCTGGCAGATCCTGCGCATCGTGCAACTGCCGCTGGCGCTCTCCGTGGCGCTGGTCGGCGTGCGCCTGGCCATGGTGATCGCGATCGGCACCGCCTCCATCATGTCCCTGGCCGGCGCCGGCGGCCTCGGTTCGGAGATCTTCGCCGGCATCGACCGGGTGCAGGACAAGATGATCCTGGCCGGTGCCCTGCCCGCGGCGCTGCTCGCCATCCTGGCCGACCTGGGGATGAGCGCCCTGGAGCGCCGGCTGACGCCCCGGGGGCTGCGCCAGGCGTGACCGGCGCTCCGCACATGGGCGCCCCAAGCGCCGACCGACGCGCCGGGGCTCGCGCCCGGCGTGGTTGGTACTCAAATCCACCAAGGAGGGTTTATCCTTATATGCTTAAGCGTCGAATAGCCTACGCGTTCACTGCCCTTCTGCTCTCCGCCGCCCTGCTGGCCGGCTGCGGCGGCGCCAGGTCGTCCGGCGCCGGCGACACGGTGGTCGTCGGCTCCAAGGACTTCACGGAGAATATCCTGCTGGGCGAGATCGCCGCCCAGCTGCTCGAGAGCAAGACCGACCTGAAGGTGGTGCGCAAGCTCAACCTGGGCGGGACCACCGTCAACTTCAACGGCCTGAAGACCGGCGACCTCACCCTGTACGCCGAATACGACGGCACCGGCTACAGCGCCCACCTCGGCCACACCGAGCCGATCACCGATCCCGACGCCCTGTTTGATCAGGTGAAGAAGGAGTTTGAGGAGAAGTTCGGCCTCACCTGGTCCGAGCCCCTGGGCCTGAACAACACGTATACGCTGGCCGTCCCGCGGGCGCTGGCCGAACAGTACAACCTGAAGACCTACTCCGACCTGCTGGCGGTGGACGAGCAGCTGGTCTTCGGCACCACCAACGAGTTCATGGGCCGGACGGTGGACGGGTACGAGCCGCTGGTGCGGACCTACGGCTTCCAGTTCAAGGACGTGGCCACCATGCAGACCGGCCTGCGCTACAAGGCCATCGAGAACGGCGACATCCAGATCATGGACGCCTACGCCACCGACGGCAAGCTGAAGGAGTTCGACATGGTCATCCTCGAGGACGACAAGAACTTCTTCCCGCCGTACAAGGGCGCCTACGTCATCCGCATGGACGCCGTGGAGGCCCACCCCGAGATCCTTGAGACCCTCAACCTGCTGGGGGGCAAGCTGCCCGACGAGACCATGCAGGAGCTGAACTACCGGGTCGAGGTCCTGGAGGAGCCCGTAGACCAGGTCGCCCGCGACTTCCTGAAGAGCGCCGGGCTGATCGACTGAACCAGGACGGCGTCAGCCGTGTCCACCGATGGAGACAGGCTGGTGCCTGGTCGGCTGACCACGCAGACCCAAGCCGCAGACACGACGCTGCCGAACGGCGGCTGATCCCGCGCACCTGAGCAAGAGACACGGCGCTGCCACCCGGCTCACACGGCCGGGTGGCAGCTTATGTGCGCAGCAAGCCTTGTCGTACAGAGCGTTTTCCTTCTATTATTTAACGGACGATGTGCTGTGCTGGAGGAATGATCATGCCCTATTGGTTTGCTGCACTACAGGAAGCATTTGTGCACTACTGGGTGGCCTGGGCGGTCTTCGCAGGCCAGCTGCTGGTCACGTGGGTCGTCGCCGGCCTGGCGCGGCGGGTGATGCGCTGGACCGCGGGCAAGCTGGTATCCAGGTCCAACACCACCCTGGACGACCGGCTGGTGGAGGCGGGCACCGGTCCGGTGCGCTGGACGATCCTCGCGCTCGGCCTGCGGTTCGCGATGACCACGCTGGGCGGCGCCATCCCCGCGTTCGGGCCCGGCGGGCTGTTGGCCGTACAGTTCGGCGTGGCCGGCAAGCTGGTGGAGGGCCTCGCCGCGCTGACCATCGCGGCGCTGGTGAACGCGCTGGCCATCGCCGCACTGGACTGGTACCTGACTGAGCTCGCGGCCCGGAGCGACGCACCCTGGAGCCGCCAGCTCCTGCCGACGCTCCGGAAGGTGGTGACGGCGGCGATCTACTTCCTGGCGTTCTCCGTGGTGCTGCAGCTCTTCGACATCTCCATATCGGCCCTGGTCGCCACCGCCGGCGTGGCCTCCGCGGCGATCGCCCTGGCGTCGCAGGATACGCTCTCCAACATGTTGGGCGGGTTGGTCCTCCTCATCGACCGGCCTTTCCGGGTAGGCGACGTGATCGAACTGACCGACGGCCGGGGCGGCACCGTGGTGGAGGTCGGGCTGCGCACCACCCGCATCCGGCAGCCTGACGGCACCGCGCTGGTGGTGCCCAACAAGGACATGGCCAACACCCGCATCATCAACCGCGGCCAGCCCAGTTCCCGGGTCGCGATCCGGCAGACGGTCAGCGTCGCCTACGGCACCGATCCGGAGCCGGCGAAGCGCGTGCTCCTCGACGTGATGAACAGCCACCCCGAGGTGCTGCCAGACCCCGCCCCGGGGGTCTGGTTCACCCAGTTCAACAGCTTCTCGCTCGAGCTGTCCATGAGCTGTTGGATCAACGCCGGTACAGATCGGGCGCGGGTGACCGACGAGTTGAACGTGCGGATCCTCAAGGCGCTGCAGGAGAACGGGATTGCCGTCCCGTATCCCACGCAAGCTATTCACATCCTGCAAGAGGAGGGTTCCCGTGGCAAAGCAGTGGAGCGCACCGCCCCCGATGCAGATCGATCCGGCGAAGCGGTACCAGGCGATTCTGCGGACCACCAAGGGTGACATCACCATCGAACTGCTGGCCGGCGAGGCGCCGATAACGGTCAACAACTTCGTCTTCCTGGCGCGCGAGGGGTTCTACGACGGGGTGAAGTTTCACCGGGTGATCAAGCCGTTCATGATCCAGACCGGCGACCCGACCGGCACCGGCCGGGGCGGCCCCGGCTACCGGTTCCCGGACGAACTGCCGCCCAAGCACCCGTACGAGCCCGGCATCGTCGCCATGGCCAACGCCGGGCCCAACACCAACGGCAGCCAGTTCTTCATCTGCTCCGGCCCGCAGGCGGCCGGGCTGAACCAGTATCCCAACTACACCCAGTTCGGTCGGGTGGTGCAGGGGATGGATGTGGTGCAGGCGCTGGCCTCGGTGCCGGTCACCGCGTCCTTCGGCGGCGAGCGGTCGAAGCCGCTGGAGGACATCCGCATCGAGTCGGTCACCATCATCGAGGAGGAGTAGGCCGGCCGGTGGGGTGACGGCGAGGCCCCCGCGGCGCACGGGTGCCGGCGGGGGCCTTCCGCTCACTCATGGTAGGGCTGTCGTTCTCCGGCGGGGTGCAAGGGTCCGGCGGACTCGGTCTCGTCCACCTCGTGGCAGTCGGGGCAGAGGCTGGTGCGGCCCTCCGGCTCGGCGACAAACGCCGATCCGCACCAGGCGCAGACCTGCTGCTGGCTCATCGGCATATGACACCCCCCATTTGCTCCTGCTATCAGCATAAGGGATGCCGATGGCGGCTGGCATACGGAAGTATCGATAGATTCGATTTGCTCTGTTTATCAGCCTAATGCAAGACATATCCAAGTCACATCCAGACCCATCCTGACTTGAGAAAGTATACATAGCGAAAAATGATTCTCGCGCTGTCCCTAGACACATGGTATAATCTCAGGTAGTCGCCATCCTTGGCGACCCGTGGTCGCACTGGGCTGACTGTAGCGGTGCGGTGAGCCTGATGCGGCCACGACCGGCCGGAGTGGTGACCCGGCCGGCGCTGGAGGAGGGAGTGGTGGCCCCTCATCCAGCAAGGATTTTCAGACGGGGGAGTGGTGACCCTCCGTCCGCTCATGCAGGGGGCGAGACGCAAGTCTCGCCCCCTGCACCCATTGATGCGGTATCGTCTGCTTCGGTGCGCCGGCGTCCATCGGCGCCGCCGCCGCCCCGGGCACGTCGAGTGCCGCGGGCGCAGCGGGCACATCGGGCTCATCGGGCGCAGTGGGCACATCGGGCACATCGGGCACATCGGGCACAGCGGATACTCAGCTGCTTATCGGCCTGGTCAGAGAGCTTCTCGGAGTGCGCTGTGTTTGATCAAGAGATTGGGAGCCACTTTGATCATCAAATAGTGAGCCACCTGCCAACCCTACGGGGCCGATTTGGTTTCCATTGCGGTTTCCAGTTGACTGGAAA